>NZ_KV805752.1:3798-67370 GCF_001811625.1 Globicatella sp. HMSC072A10
CCTTTCTTTTTACACAATTATATGGACTTTATATTTTAAAGCCTCAAAATATTTCAGCAACACTAGTATAATTGAAAATAATATTAACGGTTTACAAGTTCTACAGGAACTGAAATCCCTTGTTGCAAATGAATGATCAAATTTTTAAATCTTTAAGTTCTTTAATAATTGCAATGAGTGAAAAAACTTGACACTATCAGTTTACAATTGTAAACTAGAATTATATCTTGAAACGTAATAAAAATGAATGGCTCAAAATCAGTTCCAATTAATTCTTCTAAAGGGAAAAATAAGCGAGGTTCTGGATTTCAGGAAAACAATGAGTACAGTAAATAGATTATTATAAATAATATAATTAAATGGAAGCCAAGTATATTCAAAATTTTAATTGCCGCATAATCAAAATAGACATAGGTGAGAATATATATTTCTCTACGACATGAAAAAGAGAGTATTAATGAAGTGGCAATGAATTTATTCTAGCATATTTGCTACATAAAAGTAGGAATAACATTATCGAATATCATTGAAGAAGCCAAAACTAATCAAGCAGTTCTTAAAAATATATAAAAGATATTAAATGAAATGAAAACAGTGAGTTTGTCGTTGAAAAACTAAAAACGTTTTTGTTTCAGTCATCATATTTATTAGAGATAAAAATTTTACTGCACTATTGATTAGCTAAACAAGCAATTATTGATTCTGTATTAAGCGGAATATTATTTGACGATATAGCAGCTAAAAGGGAAAAACTACAAGAAAAGTTAAGAAACAACATTGGTAGGGGGTGGCATTAAGACCTATTATTTAGGAATATGACATAATAACCAAGCAATGAGATTAATATTCGGGGTTTTTAATGAACTTCCCGATAGTCAAAAAGATCTTTAAATATATATTATATGGAGGATTAACATGAAAAATAACCAACAACATCATCATAATCACAAAGAACACATGGGACACAATTTTAACGAACATGAACCACGTCATAAGCATGAAGAATATGATAATCATGCTCACCATGGTCATCATGAAGTGCCAGTAGAAGAGGGATTGCATGCTCACCATGGTCATCATGAAGTGCAAGTAGAAGAAGGATTGCATGCTCACCATGGTCATCATGACCATAGTGGGGGTGGACATGAACACCACCATCATGGAAATTTCAAAGAGCTCTTTTTAAAATCATTACCATTGGGAATTATTATTCTGATGCTGTCGCCTATGATGGGAGTTACGCTCCCATTTCAGTTCACTTTTCCATATTCAGATATTATTGTTTCTATATTATCCTCTATCTTGTTAATTTATGGCGGAAGACCATTTTATCAAGGTGCGTTAGAAGAATTTAAGCAAAAAGCACCCGGAATGATGTCACTGGTTTCTTTAGGGATATCTGTCTCCTATTTGTACAGTATTTACGCAGTAGTCGCTAAATATTTGACAGGGGAACACGTCATGGACTTTTTCTTTGAATTTGCGTCATTAATTTTGATTATGCTACTTGGACACTGGATTGAGATGAAAGCCATTGGGGAAGCTGGAGATGCTCAACAAGCACTTGCTGAATTATTACCAAAAGATGCGCACGTCGTACTTGACGATGACTCAATTGATACTCGGCCCGTTTCCGAATTAAAAGTAGGAGATATTGTTCGCGTACAGGCAGGGGAAAATGTGCCAGCAGACGGCATTATTAAGAGAGGAGAGTCCCGAGTTAATGAAGCTCTATTAACGGGAGAATCTAAGCCTATTGAAAAAAATGTGGGTGAAGAAGTTATAGGGGGCTCTACCAATGGTGAAGGTGTTTTATATGTAGAAGTACAGGAAACAGGAGATAAATCATTTATTTCTCAGGTTCAAGCGCTAATTGGACAAGCACAGAATCAACCTTCACGAGCTGAGAATATTGCCAACAAAGTGGCTGGTTGGTTATTTTACATTGCGGTCATTGCTGCAGTAATTGCTTTTATATATTGGATATTGACAACCGATGTACAAACTGCCATCATTTTTATGGTTACAACATTAGTGATCGCCTGTCCGCACGCTTTAGGTTTAGCGATTCCTTTGGTCGTTGCACGAAGCACTAGTTTAGGAGCTAGCCGAGGTTTGCTAGTTAAAGACCGAGAAGCATTGGAATTAGCTACAAACGCAGACGTTATGATTTTAGACAAAACCGGTACATTAACATCCGGTGAATTTAAAGTATTGAATGTTGACTTGTTAAGTGAGCATTATACTAAAGAGGAAGTTATAGCTCTTATGGCCGGAATCGAAGGCGGATCGAGTCATCCAATTGCTCAATCCATTATTAGACATGCCGAGCAACAAGGTGTAACACCTGTAGCGTTTGATTCCATTGATGTTATCTCAGGTGCTGGTGTGAAAGGTGAGGCCAATGGTCATCGCTATGAATTAATTAGTCAAAAAGCATTCGGGCAAAACTTAGATATTGATGTTCCTAAAGGGGCGACACTTAGTATATTGGTTGATAACGGACAAGCTATCGGTGCAGTAGCTTTGGGAGACGAATTGAAACCTTCGAGCAAGGAGCTCATTCAAGTCTTGAAAGAACAAGGAATTACCCCTCTGATGGCTACTGGCGATAATGAAAAAGCAGCGCAAGGAGCTGCTGAAGCTCTAGGAATTGAATATAAAGCGAATCAATCTCCACAAGATAAGTATGAATTGGTAGACAAATTTAAAAGACAAGGACAAACCGTTATTATGGTTGGTGATGGAGTTAACGATGCACCATCTCTTGCATTAGCAGATGTGGGAATCGCTGTTGGAGCTGGAACACAAGTAGCACTGGATTCAGCTGATGTTGTTCTAATGCAGTCAGACCCTGGCGATATCGAGTCATTTATTGAATTAGCTAATAATACAACTAGCAAAATGAAGCAAAACCTGGTTTGGGGAGCCGGCTATAACTTTCTTGCAATACCTATTGCAGCGGGTATCCTTGCACCATTTGGCATTACTCTAAGCCCAGCAGTCGGAGCAGTTTTGATGTCCTTGTCAACAGTTATCGTTGCAATTAATGCTATGACTTTAAAACTAGATAAAAAATAATTTTTATCAAGTGAAGTATGACTAAATAGTTACATCTTTAATAAGGAATAAAACTTTCTATAATTTTTAAGTAAAAAGCAGATGGGCTGGTATACATTCGATAAGGTTTGAATGTATATCAGCCCGTTTTGTTTCACATACTGATTAAAATGAATTAATTTCATGTCCAAAACATTGTATAAAATTAACAAGTACAATATTAACTTCATATTTTATCCTAATTACTTACTATTTGTGAAAGGTTCTTTCAAGGGAACAGTAAAGATCACACATCACTTTCAAAATATTATTGCTTGTAAAAGATTTTTTGAGGACTTAGATTTAATCTTAGATTGGTAAGTACTAGGTTACAAAGAATAAGAATCTTGGCTAGAAAAATCAAAGACCACCCAAGATAATTTCAACAAACAAGTTATTTAAAAGGTAGAAATCATTTAAAAGGTGAATTATTAAAAGCTTTAGAACAAGATTATAATAACGTGGACCTGGCATTTTCAATTGATATTATTGATTCATAACAATTCTGTGTAAATATCAATTTTATCTAAATATTATTCATGTTGCTTGTGAAATGAAATAAAGATTATAATTCAAAAAGGAATTTTATTCTGATTATTTTCATTCACATACCGTGTCTCGTTTTGAGACATTTCTTGGCTAATTATTAAGATTTTATCAAGATTTACGATTATTATTTCAAAATTTTATGAAAATGAAAATAACACTCAAAAAGGGCCGTTTTCGTGTCTCATTTTGAGACACCGTGAAAATTTATGAAAACAAAAAGTTGTCAATATTTATCACTTTTAGTACTTTTGTTATGTTTGGAATGCTTACATTGTTCACTTCCATTTCATATGAAAATATCTAGACTCATTTTGAAAAATGAAACTTTGTGAAAAAACTATTCAAAAACCACGTCACCTTTGTAAGCAGAGATTTTTATTTTATCTTCTGTTTCATACATGCGATTTGAAAGTGCCGTGCCATCCAAGTAAATCACGACCATCTCATTTTCTTTCACAATGGTGATTTTATGTTCATCAGTATGACGATTAATAGGAATCGCATTAACTGCATTATTATAGCTATCAACACCTAAAGCTCGATAAGTATAATGGCATATTTGGACTCAAAATCTAAGACAATATGATTATCTTTCGAAAAACTTACTGTGACTAATTTTGTATTATCATCTCACTAAGGGGGAAGCGATATAATGAATGTATAAAGGCCATATTTATCAAAATTATTTTTCTTACAATATGCTGTTCATGATCAAATCGAACCAAATCTGAATTGTCTATTGTCTCAGAAGCGAGATTATTAGGGCGTAGACAAGAGTAGACAATTCGATTATTTCGCACATCGTCTAATCCAACAATAACGAATAAAAACACCTTGTTTGATTGTTTTTTTCGTTTGAGCCAACGGGTATGGTGAACAAGTTATCAAAATAATCTCTAATTCGCAGTTGAATGTCACTCAGCCATTTGATTTATATCTAGGCCAAACCATTGTCTAATGTCTCAATTAAAAGCAGATGCTCAAGGAGGAAATCATATAAACGCTGATTCTTTTTTTAATCGTTTAATTTATATCACGGTATTTTTGATCTTAGGTCTGTTGGTTAGAAAACCAGCCGATTAACATACAACACCTTGGGTTAGAACGCTTAGTCGTATAATCGTTTTAGCTTTTTATGCGATAGGTATTATTTCGCTTCTAATATTCGCTATCTTTGCAAGCGAAGTTGATTTATTAAAAAGGTTATTAGCGCTGATATTCGCTAGCATTGTACTTTGGAATACTCTTAATACCTTAAGAAGTTTCAAAAATTAATTTTTTACCGATTGTCTTTCCATTGAGATAACATAAAACGCAAAAAAGACAATCTATTTACCTATATTTTAGCTAATACCATTCAATCTTTCCATACAAAATAAAAGAAGCTTTAGAAGAATAACAAAATCTTCTAGAGCTTCTTTTAACTATTCATTATTATTGTGGTTGACTCGTGGTGTCAGTGCTTTCTGTTTGTTCTGGCGCAGTAATTTCAGGTGCATAATCGACATTTTCGATATAGTCACCGGAAGCATTCCATAATAAGTACTCATAAACACCATTATCAGCTAAAGCATTAATTTGCGCTTGTACTTCTGCATCACCATAGAAAGAGTGGTCAGAGAAGTTTTGTAACCATGGTCGAGTCGTAACAGGGTTATTTACATGTTCTAATAATTGTTTTTCCGACAACATATACTCATTAATCAAGTCATACGGTTGTAGGTCAGGGTTTTCTAAACCAAAGAAACCGACATCCCAGTGTGAAGGGTAAACCATTGAAGAAATAACATCCACTTGGTCAGCAATTCCCGCAAAGTTTTGCCCGATCCCACGAACATCTTCCGAGTTATTAGCAATCGCCGTATAACCAAAGACGTCGGCACTGACATCCACACCATAGGGTGCTAATTTTTCTTTTGCATACGCCAGAAACTCTGTAATGGCCGCAATTCGTTCTTCACCTTTATCGTTTGGATCTTCGGAAATATAATTTTCAAAGCGTCCTTTAGGATAAGTTAGGTATTCTTCTTCATACATAAAGGCATCAGAGAAACGAACGTAGTCAAATTGAACCTCTTTAAAGCCCATTTTGGCGGCTTCAATCGCGACGGCCACGTTATAATCCCATGTTTCTTGTAAGAAAGGATTAGTAAAGTAATCTTCACCGTCCGGGGTCCAAATTTCACCATCTTCCGTTTGGAATGATAGTTCTGGATGTGAAGAAGCTAAAAAGTTGTCTTTAAAGGTTACAATACGAGCAATCGGATAAATATTATTTTGTTCAAAAGTTTTAAGCACTTCCTTATAATCGGCTAAACCGACGACGTTTTCATTAACCATCGGATTATCGGATTCTATGATTGGTAGAATTTGACCAGAGTCATCTTTAAAGTCTAACACCGCACTGTTTAATGCTGTCGAATTTAATTTATCGATGCTTTCTTGGAAATACTCAGTATTGACCACACAATCAATGGGCAAATAAATACCTTTAACGCCTTCTTTAGGATAGCTAATATTAATGCCACTATCATAGAAAAGCGAAGAGGGCAGGTCATCGGGACGTGTTAAAATATTGCTTTTATTAATAACGAGACCTTCATAACGATTTCCCTGATTTTGTTTACGGCGACTACTAAAGTCACTAATGGTCTGGGCGTCTAATTTACTTTCAACTGTCGGTAACTCTGTATAGGTCGGGGTTGATGTTTGATTTTGTACTTGATTACAACCACTTGCTAGAAGGATGGTCGCTGTAATGCTTAATAATCGTTTTGTATTCATGTTAACACCTCTATTTCGCTTCCTGTAAAGTAACAATCTTTACTTTAGTGTCGACTAATAATCCATTCAACGGCTCAAAGTGTTTCAATAAGGCATCTAAATAATAGAGATTGTCTTGTGACAAGGTATTAATATTATCAAATACTTTAAAGAAAGAATTATAATCCACATTAGGATTACCGATTGATTGAAACGTTTGGGCTTCTAAATCAAGATTAGGAAGATAATTATCCGTGTAAGTCGTTAAATCTGTTTGCAGATTGGTAATCATCGTTGCTAATTTATCAAAGTCACCAGCCGGCAAGTTCTGATTTTTTTTCGTACTTTCCAATTCCGGTACCAAGCTGTTTAACTCTTTCATCGCATCATTCATATTGTTTAAATGAGTCTTACGTTCAGAAATATTTTGCATCACCAAGATGTCATCTTGATTAAAATACTCTAAATTATTGTTGGCATTGGCTAAATCTTCTTCAAAATCGGATTGAAGGTTGTTTTCTAAATTTTGAACTTCATAAAGTTCATTTACGATTTTTGTCACTTGGTCTTGCATTAATCCAATTGTGTTACTCGCTCTTTCAAGAGAATTGTCACAGCCAGCCACAAATAGCGTTAAAACGACCGTTAGTAGAAAAGGTTTTATCTTCTTCATAAAGTCTCCTTAATAAAAAGTCTTAAATACATGACTTTTCACCTAAAATTAAGTATAATAAACGTTGTATGCTTATTATTATACCAAATATAAAAGCATTTTCACAAGGAGGATACCATGATAATTGGACTTTGCATTGCATTTTTTATTGTTATTATTGACCAATTAGTTAAATATTGGACAATCAACCAAATTGATTTACACAGTTCATTACCAGGGATACCCAAAGTATTTGATTTTTATTACTTACGTAACACAGGTGCGGGTTGGGGAATACTTTCTGGAAAAATGAATTTATTCTACGTTGCCACCATCTTAATCCTAATATATTTAGTATATTTACTTTATAAGACTACACCACAACAACGACTTAGTCAAATAGCATACGGTTTGTTGATTGGTGGTGCCTTAGGTAATTTTATCGATCGCTTATTAAATGGCTATGTCGTCGACATGTTCCGTTTATTATTTATTGATTTCCCTGTATTCAATGTCGCAGATATGGCATTGACATTTGGTGTCATCATTTTAATGATTGTTATTTTATTTGAATTAGAAAAAGAAGGAGCGCATGATGTCACAAACATTTAATTTACAAGGGGAAACAGGACGTTTAGATAAAGTCTTGACGGCCTTATTACCGAGCGAAAGCCGCTCAACGATTCAAAAACTAATTAAACAAGATTTAGTCCAAGTCAATGGGGAAATTGCGAAAGCTAATCTTAAATTAGAAGGTCACGAGACCATTACCATTGTCATCCCTGAAGTTGAAGAACCAGAGGAAGAAACGTTAAAAGCAGAAGACATTCCCTTAGATATTGTTTATGAAGATGAAGACTTAGTCGTCATTAATAAAGCAGCTGGTATGGTGGTTCATCCTTCAAAAGGGCATCATTCAGGCACGCTTGTTAATGCTTTACTATATTATTTGGGGCATAATTTAGCCTATCCAGATGATACTACACGTCCTGGATTAGTGCATCGCATTGATAAAGATACTTCTGGTTTAATAGTAGTCGCTAAAAACAATGCAGCGCATCATTTACTAAGTGAGCAATTAGCGGATCATTCAATGGGAAGAACCTATTATGCATTGGTTCATGGCACCATTAAAGAACCCGAAGGTACGATTGAAGTGCCCTTGAGACGTGATCCGAGTAATCGATTAAGATGGTCTGTTCAACCAGATGGCAAGTACGCTTTAACCCATTTTAAAGTTTTACAACGTTATACCGATTCAACACTCGTTGAATTACAGTTAGCAACAGGACGTACTCATCAAATTAGAGTTCATATGGAATATATTGGGCACCCATTAGTAGGGGACCCTGTTTACCGCATCGGTGTCGGTCAAATGCGAGGGGCGTTGACACGATTAACCGATGGACAATTATTACATGCCAAAGAAATTCATTTTAAACATCCTATTAGCGATCAATCAATGAGTTTTGAAGTTCCGTTGCCAGAGCATTTCGAAGACATATTAAGAACATTAACGCCCCTAGAGTAAGGAGGTATCGTTATGATTGCTAATGATAAGATTTTAGAAAAAATCCGCAATCTACTCGAATTAGCCGAAGATGGCGGCAATGACGAGGAAAGTCAGACGGCTTTGATTATGGCGCAAAAATTAATGCTGAAGCATAAGATTTCGCAAAATGAATTAAGCAAGTCAGACAAGCAAGAAATCGTCCTACGTTCATTATCGGTTTATAAGCGTTTATATTGGTGGGAAAAGTCATTAGCGATGGTCATTGCTGATAATTTTAGAGTGATGTTATACGTTCAAAGTAATCGTCTCCCTCACCAAGCTTCAACCGTACGTAAAATTGTCTTTATGGGGTTTCCAGAAGATACTGATTTAGCTTATGAAATATTTCATTTAGCGGCTGATAGCATGCGTTATCATGCGAGTAATCATTTAAAAGCGATTCAAAAGGAAAATAAAAATGTCGCTCTAGTAGAGTTGCGTAAAGCTTATTACAAAGGATTTATCGATGGTTTAGAAGAAAAATTTGCGGCCCAACGTGAAGAAATGCAAACTGAAAATGATGCCTATGCACTCGTGATTCAAGTGCCAGATGAAGTAAAAAAAGCCTTTCGCAACCAAGTAGGAGGCCAAAAATTATCTTATAAAGCGCCACGCTACACGAGAGCAGATGCCGCCTATTCGGAAGGGTATATTAAAGGGAATACCGTGAGTTTAAACCGCCAATATTTGGAGAATCATGAGTCATAATATGGATAATCATCAAATAGATGCCCGCCTAGGGATTCAGACTCATCAACTAATTGAACAAGAATTTGGCGATCACTTTTGGCACTATCATCGAACAGAATCAACCGATTATTATGTACTTGATCATCTCTTTCGTGAGTTTAAGTTTAGCGCAACCGATCAATTAGTGGATATGGGTAGTGGCACCGGTCGTGTATTGATTTATTCGACTTATAAATTGGAAATTCCAGTTGTGGGGGTTGAATTCATACCAGCTGCTTTTGATATTGCTCAGCGCAATATTTTGGCCTTTAATGAAAAAATGGGTCAACAATATCCCATCACGATTTTGAATCAACCGGTGGAAGAATATCAAATCTCAAGTCGTGATACAGTCTTTTACTTTTTCAATCCTTTTCAATTGGTCATTATGCGCCCGGTTATCTATGGTATTATGCAATCAGGAGTGGCCTTTCCAAGAAAAATAACCCTGATATATTATTATCCACTTGATAGCTGTATTCAATTTATTGAAGAGAAAACGGACTTTCAATTAAAAAAGACGATTTTATTACCCGGAAATCAACAAGATCCAAGAGAAAAAATCGTCATCTATCAAAATAATCTTTAAAAGTGTTCATTCTTTTATTTTCCTGAAAATAGGAAAGTAGAGAAGCTGCTAGATATAACCAAAATAAATATTTATGAGCGCAATGGGTGAGCGCCTCAAACGGCGTCTTAATGACTTGTTTGATGCCTACTCAACTGTCCACTCCCAACTTTGCGGTGATGAACAGACGAAGTGAAAATCATTTAATTTCTACTTCTTGCGCACCCTCATTTTACGTCTTTTACTAAAAGTAAGGGACGTGTTTTTTTAGTCAAATTCGTATAATTGAGGGTATAAGTGACATTGAGGATTACGCGGATGACAAATCTCTCGTCCAAAATAGATCATCGCTTGATGAGCTTTCAGCCATAATTCAGGTGGGAGTACATCGCATACTCTCTTTTCAACTTCTAAGGCAGTGGCTGACTTTTTAACAATGTCATGATGTTTACAAATGCGGGTGACATGGGTATCAACAGCAAATGCTGGGATGCCAAAGCCGACACTTAGTACAACATTGGCTGTTTTACGACCAACTCCAGATAAACTCATTAATTCTGCTCTCGTTTGTGGGACTTCGCCATTGAAATTCTCGACTAACTGTTTACCACATTCATGTAAAAAGCGGGCTTTATTGCGATAGAGTCCTAAAGTAGCGATATAGGGCTCGATTTCACTTGGGGGCACTGAAGCCATCGCTTCTGGTGTTGGAAAGCGTTCAAACAGGGCAGGGGTTACTTTATTGACTGCCACATCCGTTGTTTGAGCACTTAAAGTAACGGCTACCACTAATTCAAACGGATTGGTAAAATCTAAACTAGGTGGGACATCAGGATATAGGGCAATAATTTCTTCAATTACTTTTCTTGCGCGTTTTTTTGATAAAACCATTGTGACTCCTTTAAAAATTATCTTATCTTTTTTCTTTATATTTGAGGTATATTCTCATTTATTTTTGCACTTTATACATCATAAGTTATACAAAATAGTATAAAAAGGCAGGTGAGAATAAGGCCATTCACTTACCTATATTCTCACCCTTAGCACGTTTTGTCAATAATGCTTATTTTTCTTCAGGATACTTAAACCCATGTTGTGCTCGCACTGTATCCATTAAACGCATGACAACTAATGAATCCTCTAAGGATACAATGTCTGATTCAATTTTACCTTGTTCAATTAAATGAATCACTTCGCGTAGTTGGAAGTCAAAGCCACCATTATCAGCGGGTCTTTGATAAGTTTCGACTAATTGATTATCTTGATCATACAGACGCATCACATCAATATGATTAGAACCCTCAATTCTAAACATTCCTTTATCACCAATAATTAAGACATCGGTGTAGCGCATGGTTGCCATTGTCGTTAACATTTGAGCCATTCGGCCATCTGGATAGGTGAGGGTAATGGCGGTAGTACGATCAACTCCTTCATCGGTTAAATCCATTGAGGAGCTAACAGTGGCATAATCATTACCAAACATTTGCATCACAAAATGAACATTATAAACCCCTAAGTCTAACAAGGCACCGCCAGCTAAATCCGGACGATACATTCTTTCCTTATCTTCAAGTAATGCGCCGTGATTAGATTGAATTAAACGCGGCGTCCCAATCACACCTTCATCTAGCATTTGTTTTAATTTTAATTGCAGTGGCATAAAGCGACTCCAAATGGCTTCCATAAAGGTAACTTGTTTTTCATGGGCTAATTTGATTAGTTCAGCTAATTGATTGGCATTAATCGTAATAGCTTTTTCACAAAGAACGTGTTTACCATGATTCATCGCTAATTTACAATGTTCATAATGGAAGTTATGAGTTGTTGCGACATAGACTAATTCGACTTCAGGGTCTTCCACTAATTCTAAATAGGATCCATATGCCTTTTCAAAATCAAACTCATTAGCAAATGCCTGTGCTCGCGTTAAATCACGTGCGGCTACAGCATACGCTGTTGCTTTTTCTTCACAATTAATTGTATGTGCCATTTTACGCGCAATATTTCCCGCACCAATAATACCTACTTTTACCATCTTAAACCCCACCTTTAATTAATAATAACTCTATTATAAACGATTCATAATTAATAGTAAAAAAGAATGAAAGTGTTTTAATGAGGAAATGGTAATCACAACTGTCGTACTATTAATCATAAAAAGACTAATAATCAACTGTGAGAAGGGGAGTAGAAACCCTTGTACAATTGATTATTAGTCATAATTAAATATATTCCTTATAAAATTGTGCGTAGGAGGAAGGAATATGATTTAAATCAGTTTATTAAACACCGGAATAGGCAGCAAAACCACCATCAATCGGTAAAACGACACCATTAACAAAACTTGCTAAGTTTTCGTCGGCTAAGAAGAAAGTACCACCGACTAATTCTTCCGCTTCACCAAAGCGACCCATTGGCGTATTGGTTAAGATTTTGTTAGCACGTGCAGTTGGAGTGCCATCTTCATTAAATAATAAACCACGGTTTTGATTGGTTACTAAGAATCCTGGAGCAATCGCATTACAGCGAATGCCAACGTGAGAGAAGTGAACCGCTAACCATTGTGTGAAGTTAGAAATAGCCGCTTTAGCTCCCGAATAGGCTGGAATCTTAGTTAATGGAGTAAATGCATTCATACTAGAAATATTAATAATATTTGCGCCTTTACGTCCTACCATATCTTTAGCAAATACTTGAGTTGGTAACAAAGTACCTAAATAGTTTAAATTAAAGACGAATTCAATACCTGCTTTATCTAATTCGAAGAAAGATTTCGTTCCTTCAGGTAAATCTGTTTCATGGAATTCATTATCGGTCGTTGCTTTAGGATTATTACCACCAGCACCATTGATTAAAATATCAGTTGGTCCTAAATCATTTAAAACTGCTTGACGGACTTCTTCTAAGTTCGCTTGGTCTAATACATTGGTTTTATAAGCCTTAGCCACGCCTCCTTCAGCCACGATTTCGTCTACAAATTTTTGTGCTGCTTCTTCATTTAAGTCTAAAAGGGCAACACGAGCGCCTGCTTTAGCAAATTCTTTTGCTAAGAAACCACAAAGGACGCCACCAGCTCCGGTAATGACGACTGTTTTATCTTTAAAATCAATTGTTTTTGTCATATAAAAATTCCTTTCTTAGCCTTTAATTTTATCGATTGCTTCCCATAATCCTGATAAATAAGTCGCACCTAATGCACGATCATATAATCCATATCCAGGACGACCGGTTTCTCCCCAAATCATACGACCATGGTCAGGACGAATCGGTCCGTTCCAATTATGATCATGCAAAGCTTTTATGACTTCATACATGTCAATTGAACCATATTCAGAAGGGTGGGCTGTTTCTTTAAATGATTTGCCTTCTTCTAATTTAATGTTACGCGCATGCATGAAGTTTACACGTTGACGTTCTAAAGCATATCTTAAAATTTCAATTGGATCATTATCTGGTGTTGATGCGTATGAGCCGACACATAATGTCACACCATTGTATTCACTGTCATATAAGTCTAAGAAACGCTCAACGGCTGCTTTATTCGTAATAATTCTTGGTAAACCAAAAATAGAATAAGGTGGATCATCCGGGTGGATTGCCATTTTTACTTTGACTTCTTCCGCAACAGGCATAACACGTTTAATAAAGTAAGCTAAATTTTCCCATAGTTTTTCTTCGTCAACATCAGCATAAGCGTCCATTACAGCTTTCATGCTTTCTTTGGTATAAGAAGCATCCCATCCTGGTAAAGATAATTCACCATTAATAGGGTCCATTTTCTTAGAAACTTCTTCGTCAAAAATTAGGGCAGTCGAACCGTCTTCATAACGATAAGCTAAGTCTGTACGAGTCCAGTCGAATACTGGCATAAAGTTATAACAAACAACATTCACACCTTCAGCTGCTAAGTTACGAATCGTTTCAATATAGTTATCAATTAATTGGTCACGAGTGTCACGTCCTAATTTAATATCTTCGTGTACTGGCACGCTCTCAATAACGGACAATTTTAAACCATTTGCTTCAATTGTTTCTTTTAATTGTTTAATGCGTTCTCTTGACCAAACTTCACCAACCGGTACATCATAAATTGCTGATACAATCCCTCTCATCGTCGGAATTTGACGAATATTCTCTAATGTTACCGGATCGTCTTCTCCATACCATCTAAATGTCATTTCCATATTCATTCACCTCTATAATTATTTTTTTATTGACATGCTTTTACAAACTCTTGAGCTTTTGCGACAACACTTTCATAACCTTTTTCCTTCACATCAGCAGCTAGGGCAGAGCCAACACCGACTGCACAAGCACCGTTTTGCTTCCATGTTGCGATATTATCGATTGATACACCACCAGAAGGCATTAAATCAACATTAGGAATCGGTCCGTGCACATCTTTAATAAAGTTAGGCCCTAGAACTCCACCAGGGAAGCATTTGATAATTTTAGCACCGCCATTCATTGCTTGAACAATCTCGGTCACCGTGCCACAACCTGGGAAGTATAATACCTCTTCAGAGAGGGCGTAGCGTTGAATTTCTTTATCATAATGGGGACTGACTAAGAAATCGGCACCTGCTACTACCGCTTCTTTGGCTAAGTCAAGATTCATTACCGTCCCTGCGCCAATGACTACTTTATCATCTTCACTGAATTCTGCCTTTAGTTGTTTGATAACTTCAGAAGCGTCGGGGGTAGTATAAGTTATTTCCATATTATAAATACCACCTTTGATCGTGTGACGAGCAATCTCTAAAGCATCTTCAGCACTTTTACCGCGAATGACAGCAAATATATAATTGTCTTTCAATTTATCTAAAATCATTCAATCATTCTCCTTTTTCTGATGTTGGCTAAAAAAATAAACACATCAGACACAACTCAAAAGTCATCTGATGTATTTATCATATCATAATTTTTTAAATAGTCAATTGAAAACGGTATATTTTTTTAATCTTCTAAAGAAATTCTATTATGGGATAGATGAATGACCATCGCATCATAGGCTGCGCTTGGATTTCGATCTTGAATTGCTTTAAAAATATTACGATGCGCTCGAATTGTTTGGTCCATTATTTCATCACTGGTAAAATAGTCATCGTACAAGTTAATTGATTGGATAATAATCGGGATTAATTGTTGCATGGCTAAATTACCACTTGCTTCAGCTATTGCTGTATGGAATTGAATATCTAACTCACGATGTTTGGAGTCTTCTTTATGCTTACGGATTTCAGCTTCAGTTGCTAACATTAGTTTTTCTAAGATTTCGATTTCTTCATCAGTACAATGATTAGCCGCTAAGCTTGCCATCCTTGGTTCTAGTAGAAAACGTACTTCAAATAAATCACGCGTTAACTTTAAATAATCTTCTACATCCTCAAAACTTAAAGGGCTATCACTGGTATCGACAAGATTTTTAATATAAGTCCCAGATCCTTGACGTACTTCCACAATATTGCGTGAAACTAACATCCGAATGGCTTCACGCAGGGTACTACGCCCAACTTCTAATCCTTGTGCTAATGTATATTCATTCGGTAATTTATCGCCAATTTCGAATGCTTGTTCTTGGAAATAATCCATTAATCGTTGAGCCGTAATATCCGCTAAACTTTTTTTCATATCATCACCTCGTTCATCTTCTAATTCTACCACATTCATTTAAAAAATTAAATATTATCAAGATAGTCATCAGATGACTATTGAAAAGTTATCTGATGAGTGATACACTATAAGTATCAAATGAAAACGTTCATATGAATAATAATTAAATGCAGGAGGGACAATCATGGCGTTTATAAAAAAAGATTTTATGATTACAAGTGAAACAGGGCAGCATTTATATAAAAAATATGCAAAGGATTTGCCCATTTATGACTATCATTGTCATTTAAGTCCAGAATTAATTGCGACTGACTATCAATTTGAAGATATTACCGATGTTTGGTTATCTGGTGATCATTATAAATGGCGCGCCTTACGTGCCAATGGTGTGCCGGAAAGTCATATTACTGGTAAAGAAACGAGTGCTAAAGAGAAATTTATGGAATGGGCTCAAACCGTTCCTAATACCGTAGGGAATCCTTTATTCCATTGGACTGCTTTAGAGTTAAAACGATATTTTGATATTGACGATATTTTAACGGCTGACAATGGTGAGGAAATTTTCGATCAATTAAACAAACAAATTAAAGAAAAGAAAATGACGACTCGTTATTTTATTAATCAATCCAATGTCGCTCTAATTGGTACGACCGATAGTCCAGAAGATTCTTTAGAATTCCATCAACAAATTGCTGAGGATGATTCTTTCAAAACAAAAGTCGTCCCTTCATTTAGACCAGATAAAGCTTTAAAAGTGAACGATCCAGCGTTTAATGAATATGTGCAATTAATTGGTAAAGTAGCTGATAAAAAGGTTAATCATTATCAAGATTTTGTTGATGCTTTAGCTCAACGTATCGCATTCTTTGATTCAGTGGGAACTGTTGCTTCAGACCATGCTTTAGAAGAAGTCAATTATGTCGCAGCGACAAATGAAGAAATAGAGGCAATTTTTGCCAAAGGATTAAAAGGGGATACACTCACTGCACAAGAAGTGAACCAATATACTAGCCGTTTATTAGTCGATTTAGCAAAACTGTATGCGGATTATGATTGGGCGATGCAAATTCATTTTGGTGCTTTACGTAATAATAATACTAAAATGTTTGAAACATTAGGTCCTGATACTGGATTTGACTCTATTCGTGACTCAAGTAATGATGCAAGTGGATTAAACCGATTATTCGATGCAATGAATCAAAATAATGGATTACCTAAGATGATTATTTACCCATTGAATCCAACGCAGTTTGATGTTATCGGCAGTGCTTTAGCTAACTTCCAAAGTAATGATAAAGGCATCAAATCTAAATTACAATTAGGTTCTGGTTGGTGGTTTAATGATACCGAACGTGGTATGCGCGCTCAAATGGCTGCTTTATCTGATCAAGGACTTTTAATGAATTTTGTCGGTATGTTAACCGATTCAAGAAGTTTCTTATCATATCCACGTCATGAATACTTCCGTCGTATTTTGTGCCAATTTATCGGTGAACAAGTCGATGCAGGTAAAATTCCAAATGATGAATCATTATTAAAGACTTTAGTTCAAAATATTTGTTACTACAATGCCGTAAATTACTTCACCAAAAATACGGATAAATAATTAGCTGTCTTTGTTTAGATAAATGACGAGCTAACGAAAGTTTAACGAAGAGATAAGAGATAATATTGTGTTAAACGAATGCTTTTATCTTTTTATAAAATAGACCTCAATTAAAAAGACTCTCTCAATTATAGCGTACCTCACCACAGTACTGCTTTAATTAAGGGAGTCATTTTTTATTATTTGATTCAAATGAGTGAACACCACTTTTGCTATTGCAGTCTTCATCATAGAAAAAAATGAATGATTAACTGCTAAATAGTGATCTTAACTGTGACAAGCTGCTACAAAGGCTTTGGCTTTAGTAACCACACTTTCATAACCATGTTCTTTCACATCAGAGGCTAGGGCAGAACCAACCCCAACAGCACAGGCACCATTTTTCTTCCAGGTAGCAATATTATCTAATGAAACACCACCGGAAGGCATTAAATTAACTTCTGGAATCGGTCCATGAACATCTTTAATAAAATTAGGTCCTAAGACGCCACCAGGGAAGCATTTAATAATGTTAGCCCCACCGTTCATTGCTTGCACAATTTCAGTGACCGTTCCACACCCTGGGAAGTATTCGACTTTCGCCTCTTTAGCATAAGCTAAAATATCAGGGTCAAGATGAGGACTTACCATAAAATCAGCTCCGGCAGCTACTGATTCCTTCGCTAATGCCAAATCCATCACCGTTCCTGCACCAATCACCACACGACTATCGTCTTTAAATTCTTCTTTTAATTGTTTAATGACAGCAGATGCACCCGGTGTTGTATAGGTGATTTCCATATTAAAAATGCCACCTTTAATCGCATGACGGGCAATTTCCAGCGCATCATCGGCTGTTTTACCACGAATGACTGCGAAAATATAATTATCTTTCAATTGTTCTAATACCATCTAGACCACTCCTTTATTCATCTATATAAAAATTTTATCACAAGCAACCAATCGTGTAAATGTAAACCCTTTAAAATAGCAGTTATTAATATATTTTTGACAAGAATGACTTGTTTAGATGTTCATCAGTGATACGACTTTTACAGTAGTCACATAATGAGAAATGTAAACGCCAAATCAATTTTCTGAAAATAATGTAAAATAATTTTGGACATTGTAAATGATGCGTAAATTTCTGATGAGTTTTTAATAAAGTCAATTGACTTTCGCTATGGCAAATTAGATACTCAATAGCGGGTGCTACAGTACTCGAACTTTATTCTGGAGGTCTATAATAGATGAAAAAATGGATTAAAAAATTAGTTTTAGCGGCTTCATCAATGGCAATTTCAAGCGCAGTTTTACCAATCAATCAAACAGTGAACGCGGCTGAACCAACAAAAATTACATTCTGGCATGGAATGGGTGGTAGTGTAGGGGAAGCTTTACAAAAATTAGTAGACGAATACAATGCTTCTCAATCAGAAGTAATCGTCGATGCACAATATCAAGGTTCATATGATGAAACTTTAACCAAATTACGTTCTACAGCTTCTGGTTCAGAAGTAGGTGCTGACTTAGTTCAAGTATTTGAGGTTGGATCAACTTTTATGATTGATTCAGGATTAACGGTTCCAGTCCAACAATTTGTCGATGAATCTCAATTTGATTTATCTCAATTAGAGCCAAACTTATTAGCCTACTATACTATCGGTGGACAATTAAATTCAATGCCATTTAATTCTTCGACACCGTTAATGTACTACAACAAAG
This sequence comes from Globicatella sp. HMSC072A10, assembly GCF_001811625.1. NCBI lineage: Bacteria > Bacillati > Bacillota > Bacilli > Lactobacillales > Aerococcaceae > Globicatella > Globicatella sp. HMSC072A10. The sequence continues at coordinate 22,637 of NZ_KV805752.1, forward strand.
ATTTATTTGAAAAAGCGGGTGTCGAAGTACCGACCACTTTAGAAGAAATTATTGAAATCGGCCCTAAATTACAAGAAGCGGGAGCCCCAATGCCAGCAACTGTTTCCATCTATGGTTGGTGGATTGATCAATGGTTTAACAAAATGGAAAAAGACATTTTCAATGAGGCCAATGGTCGTGGTGACAAACCTTCAACGGCAGTCGATTTTATCGATAATGGTGGGATGGAAAAAATCTTAACAATGTGGAAAAAAGGGGTAGACAGCGGTATGATGCCGAACGTCGGTCGTACTGGAGGACAACCAGAATTTATCGCCGGTCAATCTGCGATTACTTTTGGTTCAACTGCTAGTTTACGTCAAATCTTAACTGAAGTTAACGGACGTTTTGAAGTGGGCGTTGCTTATTATCCTGGTATTGATGCGGAAGATAAAGGTGGCGTTTCAATCGGTGGGGCTTCATTATGGATGATTGAATCAGGAGATGACGCTCGTAAAGCAGCAACGTGGGACTTTATCCAATACTTAGTATCTGCGCCAGCTCAAGCTCAATGGAATGTTGACACAGGTTACTTCCCCGTTAATGTTGGTGCTCATGATGAACAAGTCTTCAAGGACAATTTAGCAGAATATCCGCAATTCCAAACCGCTATCGATCAATTACATGATGCTAAACCAGAAGACCAAGGCGCATTATCAGGTGTAGCCCAAGAAGCCCGTCAAATCTTTGAAAATGAAGTTGAAAAAGTATTTAACGGTGAATTAGAGCCAGCAGCGGCAGCTCAATCAATGGCAGACCAAATTAATAGCGCAATCGAAAACTATAACAAAGCAAATCAATAGTCAGCTAAGTTTGGGAAAGTTATCAATCGGGATAAAGGCAGCTCGCTTTTGATCTCGATTGACTTTCTTTTTATAGATTGGAGTACAAGATGAATCAAGATGTAGTAATTATAAAAGAAGAACAAACATTCTTCGACAAAATTAAAGGGTACCTTTATTTATCGCCGGCCATCATTATTTTGAGTCTATTTATGTTTTGGCCCTTTATCCAAACCTTATATCGCTCGATGTTTTTAACCAATAATATGGGTGCTAATGTCGAATATTTAGGATTTGGCAATTATACTGAACTATTGAGTAGTGATAGTTTTTGGAATAGTGTCAAAACCTCCTTTGTATTTGTTGTAATCGTTGTAGTAGTGGGGGTGACGCTCGGGTTTTTTACGGCCTTATTATGTCAAAAATCATTTCCTGGTGTTAAATTCTTTTCTACTTCCTATGCGATGCCGATGGCGATTGCTTCTGCCGGAATGGCGATGATTTTCCAAGTCATGTTAAATCCGACTGTAGGGATTATCAATCGTCTCTTAGGTACTTATATTAATTATTTAACTAAACCTGAGACAGCTTTATTAGTTATCGGAGTATTGACGGGGTGGTTAAATAGTGGCATGAATTTTCTCTATTTTTCTTCTGGTTTAGCATCGATTGATGATGCCTTATATGAAAGTGGGCAAGTAGATGGCGCCAATGGTTTTCAGCAGTTTTTATATATTACCATTCCGTCATTAAAACCGACATTGTTTTTTGTGATTGTGACCAATATCATCAATGCCTTCCAAGGTTTTGGTCAGATTAATATTTTAACTAAAGGTGGTCCTGGACAAGCGACTAATGTCATTGTCTATGATATTTATCGTAATGCCTTTATGAACTATCGCTATGGATTTGCTTCAGCAGAGTCGGTTATTTTATTTATCATCGTCATGTTGTTAACCATCGTGATGTTCAAATTACGTCGAAAGGAGCAGTAATCCATGAGCAATAAAGCTTTTAATGAAAATGAATTATTTTGGAGTCGTTTTTGGATGGGGTTACGATTAGTATTAAATATTGTTGTCTGGCTAATTGTCATGTTTCCCTTATTATATGGCTTTTCAATGGCCGTTAAACCAGCCGGAGAATTATACGATCCTACTTCCATTTGGTTTCCTAAAAGTCCAACCTTATCCAATTTCGTTGATGTTTTTCGGACGGCACCCATTGGTACTTATATTCGTAATTCCATGATCGTAGCAACGAGTATTACTATTTTACAAATTATCACCTCAGCATTAGCAGCTTTTGCTTTTCGTTTTTTAGAATTTAAGGGCAGAGGTATTTTGTACGCTTTAATCTTATCGACGATGATGATTCCCGGTGAATCGGTCATCATTTCACAATTTTTGATGGTCTCATCATGGGGTTGGACCGACTCACTGAAAGTTTTAATTATACCCTTTATGATTTCAGCCTTTAATATCTTTTTATGTGTGCAAGCTTTACAAAATTTCCCTTATGAAATTTATGAAGCAGCCAAGGTTGATGGTTGTCCTGATTTACGCTTTGTCTTTAGGATCTTAATTCCATTAATTAAACCGACACTTGGTGCAATGGCGGTTCAATCTTTCTTAGGTGGTTGGAATATGTATATGTGGCCATTATTAGTGACCAATCAAGATAGAAATCGTACCGTACAAATTGGTATCTCCATGTTAAATAGTGCCGATTCACAATCATTAGTCTTAATGGTTGCCGGTGTTGTTTTATGTATGATACCAAGTTTAGTAATCTTTATTGTTGGTTCACGCAATATGGTGAAAGGTTTAACAGCAGGTGCTGTTAAAGGTTAGAAAAGGGGATTGAATGAAATGGCAAATGTTAAGTTAAAGAAAGTAGCCAAAATTTATGAAGATGGCTATAAAGCAGTTAAAAATATTGATTTAGATATTCAAGATGGCGAATTTATTGTCTTTGTAGGACCTTCAGGGTGTGGAAAATCAACTACTTTGAGAATGATTGCCGGCTTAGAGCGTATTTCAGAAGGGGAATTATTCATTGATGATGTATTAGTCAATAATATGTCGCCCAAAGCACGTGATATCGCGATGGTCTTCCAATCTTATGCACTGTATCCACATATGACCAATCGTGATAATATCGCTTTTTCCATGAAGCTTTCCGGTGTATCTAAAAAAGAACGCTATCGTCGCGCCGAAGAAGTCGCCAAAATCTTACAATTAGAACCCGTTCTCGATAAAAAGCCTGGCGCTTTATCAGGTGGCCAACGTCAACGAGTAGCATTAGGACGAGCAATGGTGCGTAATCCCAAAGTGTTTTTATTAGATGAACCTTTATCTAACTTGGATGCGAAATTACGTGTGTCGATGCGTGCTGAAATCGTGGCTTTACATCGCGAATTAAAAAACACCTTTATCTATGTGACCCACGACCAAACCGAAGCCATGACCATGGGGGATCGAATTGCGGTGATGTCGGTTGGGAATGTCGAACAATTTGACACACCAGCTAATTTATATCATAATCCTGCAAATGTTTTTGTGGCTGAATTTATTGGTAGTCCGCAAATGAATATGCTATCATCTAAATTAGTCATGCAGAATGGTAAACCAGCATTTGCTTTATCGGATCGCACGATTGAACTACCAAATGAAATCGCCGAACGGTTAATTGTGCCAGTTGGTAATCAAGAAATATTAGTCGGCATTCGTCCTGAAAACATTAAATATAAAAAGATGAATGACGAACCTTCTGTGTTCACCGTAACGGCTAATAATGTCGAACAAATTGGTTCCGATACCTATGTTTACTTTGAATTACCAGATGGTATCCGTCAATGCGCTGCACGTTTTAATCCGCCACGCATTATTTCATATGGTCAAGCGGTTCATGTAAAAATGGATTTAACAAAATTAAGTCTCTTTGATAAAGCAACGGGTAAAACCATTCTCTCACCAAAAGAATTAGCAGAGGAGTTGTAAAAATGACATTTGTAATCGCACACCGGGGTTATAGTGAGCTATACCCAGAAAACACCCTATTAGCCTTTAAAAAATCGGCTGAACATGAGGCTTATGGCATTGAATTAGATGTTCATTTAACTAAAGATGAACAAGTGGTCATTTGTCATGATGAAAAAATTGACCGGACCTCGAATGGAACAGGCTATTTAAAAGATCTAACTTTAGAAGAAATTCAACAATTTACTTTCACTAATGGTTTAGAGATTCCTGAAGGAACGACCCATGAAGATATTACCGCACCTACTTTAGATGCTTTTTTTGAATGGTTAATTGAAACACCTTTAATGGTCAATATCGAAATCAAAAATAATATTTTCGTTTATCCTGGCATCGTCGATAAAACTCTTGCCTTAATTGAAAAATATAGCGTTGAAGATCGTGTCATTATTTCATCTTTCAATCATCATACTATCCGAGAAGTGAAAGAAAAAGCACCGCACATTGCTTGCGGATTCTTATCAGACACTGCCTTATTAGAGCCTGGTAACTATTGTGCTCAATATGGTGTTGAATATTATCATCCCGTTTTCGTTAGCTTAACGAAGGAAGATTTTATAAACTTGGCTGATAAAGGCATTAAAACCAATGTCTGGACCGTCAATGAACAAGCGCATCTTGAAATGATGGTAGCGCACAAGGTCAATGCGGTCATTACCAATTGCGTAGAATTAGCCAATAAAGTGGTAGCTCACGCTTAATAGTTTGGTCGTATCTGCGGCTCAAAGTACCTCCATTATTTAGGAGAATAGGTATTTAAGCAATCAATATTTATAGCCATAAAAATAACGTGTCTCACATAAAGAGTGGGGCGCGTTAATTTTTAAAATTATAGTTTATTTTACAAGAATGGACAATACCTTTAAACAGGTTATATGCTTCCATTATTAACCAGCTTCAACTGCGACAGAGTCAACATACGAAGCAATACTTAGTCAATTTTTTTACTTCTGGTCAACTCCCAGGTGTGCTTAGGTGGAAGGTAAATCAAAAATCAATCAATTTATTACTTCTTGCCAAATCCTATTTTTCAAAAGTCGATAGTAAAAGCGACATCCAATCAACTTCCTGTTCAGCTTCACCTAATTTCAGCAAAATTACCTTTTTAAATTGGCAATTGAATGACTTGAATGCCTTGTTGTTCAAACCTTTCAATAATGGCTGGATTTGCATATGAATCGGTGATGAGGATATCAATGACATCCGTTGGCGCAACAAAGAAATTCGCATCATAACCAATTTTTCGATAATCTGCAACGACAATGACTTTTTTTGTTGTATTTTGAATAAAAAGGGCATTAACGGCTAATTCATGAATGTTCACTGTCGATATGCCTCGTTCAGGACTGATACCCGAACAACCTAAAACTAATACATCCGCTTGAAAATTCATTAATGAAGCTAATGCTAAATCACCCACCAAAGCTTCTTTCGGGAAGCGGATTTCACCACCTGTTAAAATAACGGAGGTATTAGGATTATTTTTCATGTCAATGACATGGGCATTATTGGTTACGACTACTAATGACTTATCAATTAAATGATTCAAGGTCATTAAAGCGGTACTACTACTATTGACAAAAAGTGTCATATTATTTTCAACGTAAGAACTAGCTTGTTTAGCAATTTTATATTTGATTGCTTCGATATGTTCATTATTGGTATTACCTTCAAAGTGGGGTTTCTCCAGTATTTTTGCTTTTCCATGTAGACGATTTATTTTCCCCATCGTTTCCAATTCAGTTAAGTCTCGGCGAATGGTCATAGGCGAGACTGCTAATCGTTTAGCTAGCTGATTCACACTCAATACTAAATCGGGACTTGCTTGTAATAATTGCAAAATATTATAACGTCTTTCCTCAACAACTTCTTTTGACTGTTTCATCTCGTTCACCTCTTTTTCAAACATATTATAATCAAAACAAACATTAAAATAAAGTATAATTCCTTAACAAACGATTAAACGAACATAAAATGCATAAAATTATCTTATTCAAACATTTAACTGGGTTGTCAGCTTAAATTGTATCGTTTATTATTAAATTAATGAAAGCGTTATAAACGTTCAAGGAGGAATTTAAATGAACATTCAAGATGTAACAAAAGAAAGTTGGTTAAAAAGTACTTTTCCAGAATGGGGTACTTGGTTAAATGAAGAAATTCAAGAAGCTGAAGTTCCCGCTGGTTCATTTTCCATGTGGTGGTTAGGTTGTACAGGTATTTGGCTAAAATCTCATGAAGGCACCAATATTTTATGTGATTTATGGACAGGTACTGGTAAGAGAACTCATGGGGCAGGGGATATGAAAAAAGGACACCAAATGATGCGAATGAGTGGTGTCAAACAATTACAACCGAATTTACGTAATCAGCCATTCGTATTAGATCCTTTTGAAATTCAAAACGTAGATGCCCTTGTTGTCACTCATATCCATTCAGATCATTTAGATATTAATACAGCAGCTGCAGTAGCTAAAAATTGTCCAGATGCTAAATTTGTTGGACCTCAAGCAGTAGTAGACACCTGGGTAAAATGGGGTGTACCTGAAGCTAGAACCATCGTGGTAAAACCTAATGACGAATTGATGATCAAAGACATTAAAATTACCGCTTTAGAATCATTCGACCGTACTGCTTTAGTGACTTGGGACGGTGATCCTGAATATGAATTAAAAGGTAAAATGCCACAAGATATGGATCATATCGCCGTTAATTATCTATTTACTACATCAGGTGGTAGTGTTTATCATGCTGGTGATTCACATTTTTGTAATATGTTCGCCAAACATGGAAATGAACATAAAATTGATGTTTGTTTAGGTGCTTTTGGTGAAAACCCACGTGGTATTACCGACAAACTAACATCAGTGGATATTTTAAGAATGGCAGAAAACTTAAATGCCAAAGTCGTTATTCCAGTGCATCATGATATTTGGACAAACTTTATGGCAGATCCTCAAGAAATTGTTCAAATTTGGAAAATGAAAAAAGACCGCTTAGATTATCAATTCAATCCGTATATTTGGCAAGTAGGTGGACGTTTTAACTACCCACAAGATTTAGGAAAACTTGAATTTATGTTTAACCGTGGATTTAAAGACGCCTTCCACTATGAAAATGATACACCATTCCCATCATTCTTATAATTTGACATAACCGTAGGAGGATTCTTTATGTTAGAAAATATCGTTGAAAAAGGCTTGTATTCCTTTCACCATCAATTTGAAAGTTGGGAAGATGCCATTAAAGCAGCCTGCCGACCTTTAGAAGAAAAAGGGATTATTTCGACCGACTATTCACAATATATTATTAATAATGTTCACGAATTTGGACCTTATATCGTGATTGCACCGGAAATCTGCATTCCTCATGCTCAAGAAGGTAAAGGTGTTTATCAAACTGAAATTGGCTTTATGAAAACAGAAGTACCGGTAGATTTTGGATCTAACTGTGACTATACAGCCCGCCTGTTCTTTGTTTTAGCTTCAATAAATAATGACCAACATCTTGAAAATTTAACTCAATTGGTCACTTTATTGGAAGATGAGTCTTTAGTTGAAAAACTGCTGTCAGCAAAAAACGCAGAAGATTTATTATCACTCACAAGAAAGTAGGATTTATATGGAGATCATTATTAATCTTTGGAAATTTTTCCAAATTAACATTTTAACCAACCCAGCATTCTTCGTTGGTTTTCTAGTGCTAATTGGTTACTTATTGATGAATAAGAAATGGTATGATGCGTTAGCTGGGTTTATTAAAGCCGTTGTTGGTTATTTAATATTAAACGTTGCGGCTGGTGGTTTAGTCTCTAACTTCCGTCCGATATTAGCGGGCTTAAAAGAACGTTTTGACTTACAGGCTGCGGTCATTGATCCATATTTTGGTCAATCTGCTGCGCAAAGTGCCGTTGAAGAAGCAGGTCGTTCATTTAGTTTAATGTTAATGGTCTTATTAGTCGCTTTTATTGTCAATATTATCTTAGTTATCTTTAGAAAATGGACCAAAGTACGGACTGTTTTTATTACTGGACACATCATGGTTCAACAATCTTCAACGGCCTTATGGTTAGTGCTATTTGCCTTTCCGCAATTACAAGATACGCAAATTTTAATCATCTTAGGTGTAGTCTTAGGGGTTTATTGGTCAGTTTCTTCAAATTTAACAGTAGAAGCGACTCAAGATTTGACTGGTGGAGCCGGCTTAGCTATTGGGCATCAACAAATGTTTGGTGTTTGGTTAACAGATAAAATAGCCCCTTTCTTTAAATCAAAAGATGGAAAAGGTATTGATGAAATTGAATTACCAGGTTTCTTATCGATTTTTAAAGAAAGTATTGTCGCAACTTCTATCTTAATGTTTGTCTTCTTTGGTTTAATTATGGGCATCTTGGGTAAAGACTTAATGATGACCATCGATACGGCATATGGTAGTTCAGGTGGTGCACAAAACTATGTATTCTATATTTTACAAAAATCATTAACCTTCACGGTTTATTTACAAATCTTACAACTCGGTGTTCGGATGTTCGTATCAGAATTATCAGAATCATTCCAAGGTATTTCTGATAAATTATTACCTGGATCAATGCCAGCCATTGACTGTGCAGCCGTTTATGGGTTCGGGCCAGAAAATGCGGTCACCATCGGTTTCTTGTTCGGAACATTAGGACAATTTATTGCGATTATGGGATTATTAGTATTTAAGAGTCCAGTTTTAGTTATTACCGGTTTCGTGCCAGTATTCTTTGATAATGCTACCTTCGCAGTTTATGCAAACCATAAAGGTGGCTTTAGAGCTGCGACCATCATTCCATTTTTATCCGGAATTATTCAAGTATTAGGGGGAGCCTTTGCCGCTTCAGTCTTCCAATTAGCAAAATATGGTGGCTGGCATGGTAACTTCGACTGGGATACCATCTGGGTTGGATTTGGCTTGATGATGAAATATGGTGGTTTTATTGGCGTGGCAGCCATTCTATTAATCTTATTAGCAATACCTCAATTACAATATATGAAAAATAAAGAGCATTATTTCACCGTAGCTGAAGATTATGAAGGCTATTTAGAGGCAACTCAACAGTAATTAAACATAATGAATTGTCATTATAAAATATAAAAATGGAGATGATAAAAATGATCAAAGTATTAGCAGCATGTGGCAGTGGTATGGGATCAAGCCAAATTATAAAAATGAAACTAGCCAATGTTTTTAGAAAGAAAAATATTCCGGTTGAAATCCACCATTGTGCCGTATCAGAAGCGAAGTCGCTTGCCAAACAATATGATATCGTATTTGTTTCTAAAGCATTATTGGATGTTTTTAGTGGTTTAGATTTACCTAAAACTCATGTGATAGGTTTACAAAATCTATTATCTGAAAAAGAAATCACCGAACAATTAGAAGCCATTCAGCTTACAGTATAATTTAAAAAACGAAAGAGGGACGTGGTGAAGAGCCCGTCCTTTTTAACGAAGAAAGGGGAAGATAAAATGAGTATTCCAAATTTACAAGTCGCGTTGGATCATTCCAATATTAAAGATGCCATTAAAGATGCGGTAGCAGTAGGACAAGAAGTCGACATTATTGAAGCAGGTACCGTTTTGATGTTAGAAGTAGGGAGTGAAGTCGTTGGCGTTTTACGCGAGTTATTTCCTAATAAAACAATCGTAGCCGATACAAAATGTGCCGATGCCGGTGGTACGGTAGCGAAAAACTGTGCTAATCGTGGAGCAGACTGGATGACATGTATCTGTTCAGCAACCATCGCTACTATGAAAGCAGCGGCCAAAGAAGTAAAAGAAATACAAGTTGAATTATATGGGGACTGGACTTATGAGCATGCACAACAATGGTTAGATGCGGGTATTAATCAGGCAATCTATCACCAAAGTCGTGATGCATTATTAGCAGGGGAAACTTGGGGCGAAAAAGATTTAAACAAAGTTAAAAAATTAGTTGAAATGGGCTTCAAAGTAAGTGTCACCGGCGGTTTAAATATCGATACTTTAAAATTATTTGAAGGCATTGATGTATATACCTTTATTGCAGGACGTGGCATCACTCAAGCTGAAGATCCAGCGGTGGCTGCACGAGCATTTAAAGACGAAATACGTCGTATTTGGGGGTAATATCAATGGCTACTTTAGGAATTTATGAAAAAGCATTACCTAAAGACATCAGTTGGCTAGAACGATTGCAACTTGCCAAAGAGTTAGGATTCGATTTTGTAGAGATGTCAATTGATGAAACTGATGAACGATTAGCTCGACTTGATTGGACTTTAGATCAAATTTGTGAAATCCGTGCTGCAATTGATCAAACAGGTATCTTCATTCCATCAATTTGTTTAAGCGGTCATCGACGATTTCCGCTTGGTTCACATGATAAAAATACCCGTGAAAAAGCATTAGACATTATGCAAAAAGCCATTAATCTGGCAGGTAAATTAGGCGTTAGAACGATACAATTAGCCGGATACGACGTTTACTATGAAGAAAAAGATGTGCTAACTAGTGCTTATTTTATTGAAAATCTCAAGAAATCGGTTTGCATGGCAGCTGAAAAACAAGTAATGTTGTCTATCGAGATTATGGATGATCCCTATATTAACTCACTCACCAAATTTAAACAAATAAATCGAGCAGTGCCTTCACCGTGGTTACAAGTTTATCCAGATATTGGCAATCTTTCCGCATGGCCAGAAAATAATGTGATTGAAGAATTAACATTAGGCTTAGCATCTATCACGGCTATCCATCTTAAAGACACTAAAAATGTTACCGCTGATTCACCGGGCGTCTTTAAAAATGTCCCATTTGGTGAAGGGGATGTGGATTTTTTAGGTTGCTTAAAAACTTTGGAACGTCTCGGCTATCAAGGTGCTTTTGTTATTGAAATGTGGAGTGAAACCGATTCAGAACCAACAGCACGTATTCAAGAGGCCAAAGAATATCTTTTACCACTTTTAGAGGAAGCGGGGTACTATTTTGACTAAAGAAATAATTAGAGAAATGAAAGAACGCGTCTTTCAAGCAAACTTACAATTACCAAACTGGGGATTAGTAAAATTAACTTGGGGTAATGTCAGTGAAATTAATCGTGAACTAGGTGTCATTGTTATTAAACCGAGTGGTGTGGATTATCAAGCGATGACGGCAGATCAAATGGTGGTGGTCGATTTAGATGGTAACCCATTAGAGAAAGGTTATCGACCTTCATCTGATTTACCAACTCATGTCTATTTATACAAGCATTTCGCGAATATTAAGGCTGTAGTCCATACTCATAGTACCAATGCGGTCGCCTGGGCACAAGCCGGACGTTCTTTGCCTGTATATGGAACAACGCACGCTGATACTTTTTATGGCGAAGTGCCGATTACGCGTCATCTAACAAGTGAAGAAGTCACAGAAGCTTACGAATGGAATACTGGTAAAGTCATTGTGGAAACCTTTGAAAATCAAAACCTTGATCCCTTAGCTATTCCAGCAGTGTTAGTCAATGGTCATGGTCCTTTTACATGGGGAACCACTACGCAAAAAGCCATCGAAAACAGCTTAGTTTTAGACGAATGTTGTCAAATGGCACAGATAACTGAAGCCGTTCGTTCAAACGCAGAAAAATTACCTCAATGTGTGCTTGATAAACATTATTATCGCAAACACGGTGCTAATGCGTATTATGGACAAAATTAAATCAAAATATTAAACGTAAATAAAATACAAAAACAAAAAAACAACAAGGTTTTACACATAGTTTATACTAGGAGACTGGATAGAATTAATAATCTATCTGGTCTCATATTTATTTTAATATATTAGTTAAGTTTCTCACAAATCCATTGAACATCCATTAGCTTAGTGATAAAATTAATTTATAATAAAAGGAGAGGGTTTACATGAGAGAAAAATTTTTAGCAAAAGATTATGTTAATAATGACTATAAAGATATCGTATTTAATCGTCGTTCATGCCGTCGATTTGACCCTAGTCAAAGTATTAGTCGTGATGAAATCGTCGAAATGTTAGATGAAGCGACAATTACACCATCCGCATGTAACTTACAATCATGGCACTTTGTCATCGTTGATAATGAAGAAGCTCGTAACAAAGTCAAAGCAATCACGATGCCGTTTAACTATCCTCAATTAGAAACAGCACCAGTTACAATCTTTATATTAGGCGATACTCACTCACATAAAGTTTATCGCGAAGTTTGGACCAAAGTATATGAAGAGGGCAAAATTACCAAAGAGAAATTAGACGCCATCTTCAATACATTTTTACCGTTATATGAAAAAGCTGATCGCGACTTTTTAATTAAAGATGCTACCTTAGACAGTTCAATGTTAGCAATGCAATTATTATTGGTTGCTAGAGCGCACGGATATGAAGCGAATGCATGGGCTGGCTATAATTCAAAAGACTTAGTTGCAACTTTAGAACTTGATAGCGAACGTTTCGTACCTATTATGGCCATTTCAATTGGTAAACCAGGCGAAGAACCACTTGAGTCAACACGTTATGATGTGAATTCTAAAATTAACTTTTTAGCTTAAAATTTGAGACCATTAGAAGCAGGAGAGAGTGCTTTTAATGGTTTTTTAGTTCAAATAATTAATCAAAAGTATCGTTAAATTGCTTAAAAAAGGGTGATAATTTGATATAATAAAATAAAAATAGCTAGGAGAATGCTTAATGAAGAAATGGAAAGAAATTAATTTGGTTGATGACCAGAAAACGCTAAAGAAATTAAGTCGTTATTCACTCGTTATTCTTATTGCATCTGTCATAATATTGCAAGTGATCATCGGCATTATGCAAGCTTTTTACCAGTTTAGTAAAGCGCCAATTCCATTAGATATTAAGCATATTTTTATTGAACTGATTAGTTTTGTGGCTCTTTTTATGATTATCTTACTCATTCACGAAGCGATTCATGGCATCTTCTTTAAACTATTTGATCCATATGCTACAGTTAAGTTCGGTTATCAAACCGGAATGGTGTACACATCAAGTCCCGGCAGTCGCTATACACGCACTCAATTTATAGTTATTGCATTAATGCCTTGTTTAATCATTAGTTTGGCGTTAATCGCATTATTTCCAATTGTAGTACCTCATTCATCATTATTTGATATATTAACGGCGACTCATCTATCTACATGTATCGGGGATTTTTATTTAATAAATCAATTGTTAAAAGCACCACAAGATGTGAAGGTCGAAGATACTGAAAAAGGCATTATTTTGTATTTATAAATTAGGAGCAGCTTATGTCTGTATATGTATCAAACTTTTAAGTATTCTATTAAAATGAAGAGAGAATATGAAGAATTAATGATAAATTATTATTTAAGATGCAAGTTATTGATCCTTCATTAAAATTAATATCCCTTATTTAACGTCGTTTCATGGGTAATCTTCCACCTTAATATTTGAAAAGAGCTTAAAACGCAAATTAATGAATCAGTTGCAACAAACAGTACGATGTATTAGATATATAGACCACATTATTACAACATAAGAACGAGTGGGGAGTCATGCAGAAAAATAATATATCTGGGTTAACATAATATACATTACATTTCGGTAGTGATAATTTATAACTTAATTTATAAATATCATTTATAGTTGCTTTTTTACTTCGATTCAATGAAAGCCATAATTCAATCTCATTCATACAATCACAATCATTGCATTCATTTATATACGTCGTTTGTGGTAGCTGGTTAATATTATTAAATGAACTGTTCCATCAGTAATTTGAATTTCAGCTGACTAAACAAATTTAATCTACATCGCATATCAACGCTCATTACACATCTTTATCGATGCCATTTAATAATCCAAATGATATAATTTGTTCCTACAACTGTCGTCATATTTGAATTTATTTTTGTGATTTTTTTATGTTGCGATAAATTTAGATTCAATCATTTATCATTTGATTATTGTTAAGATCTGTGATGCCTCATTTAATACTTCAGATAGCATTTACAACTGTTCCAAAATTCTATGAGCTATCATTATCTATAAAATTTTGTTGATACCAGTTCATCTTTAAAATTAGACATAAAAATAATACCGGTCAGAAATTAAGTCTCTGCCCGGTATTTGTAATATTATTTAAATAATCTGTCAAACCAATTTGCTTTTCTTACAATAATCGACGTGTTTTCATTTGGTGTATAAACTTTACGATTTTCCTGAACCTCTTCGGTATTTAAGAAACTTACTGGTTTGTATTTACAACTTCTAGCCATTGTTTGGATAATTAATTTGGGTTGTTTTTTCACTGTATTTTGTTCCATGATCCTTTTCCTTTCAAAAAAACATCTAATGCAACCTACAGTTATATTGTAACATATTTCACTATATTTCACAATAAAGATTAGATTTAAAACACCTTAATTCATTTTCATAAAATGATGATTAACCTTATAATGTATGCGCTTATACGAGTGTTTTCAAAGTATATATTAATCAGATTTTCATTATTAATTAAATGTTTTTTCACAATCTGATTAACAATGCTAACTTTCTTATTATTTCTAAATAATCAATTAAAAACGATGATTCTTAATAAGGAAATGATTAGAAACTCCATTTAACCAATGAGTAAAAGCTAGCATGTCTTATTTACCGCCCTGTTCATCATTTGACTTTTTTATCCAGGATTAACGATATTTTTTGTCAATAATGTTCCGTTTTAAAATAGATACTATCATTTTTTTCTTAAAATAAATACTAAGCCAGTATCGTAATATTTAGTATTAATAGGGCTAGGCAAACACTTAAAGTTCCGTTTGGTTCAATCAGTCCAGTGGTTAAATGGCATCAAATAAGTATCATATGGCAGATTTTAAAGACATATTTGATCCCTACTTTGCTAGAAAGGAAGATAGACCATCAATCGATAGCCCACTCCCTCTTATATAGTCATTATTTAGCATCTTCGATGACCAGATTTTCTAATGTTTGGTATAAATCGCCTGCGGTCAATGAGGCCAACTCTGTCTTTTGATAAATACGACTAATTTGTCCACGATGCATCACAATTAAACGATCGCAATAATCAAGCGCATCTTGCAAATGGTGAGTAATCATTAAAGTCGTCAAATCATAATTTTTGATCATCAATTGCGTCATCGCCATCACTTGCTTGGCAGTTCTAGGATCCAATGCGGCTGTATGTTCGTCCAATAATAATAATTCTGGTTTTTGGATTGTCGCCATAATCAGTGATACCGCTTGTCTTTGACCACCCGATAAATTTTCCATGGGGACGTCTAAACGGTTTTCTAAATCTAGTTTAAAGGCTGCTAGTTCCTTCAACATTTTTTGATAATTTTCTTTAGTTAGTGAGCGAGAAAAGCCTCGTTGTTCACCTCGTTTTTGAGCTAGCATTAAATTTTCAAAGACGGTCATTCGTGGTGCGGTGCCCATCTGAGGATTTTGAAAGACACGCCCTATTTTTTTAGCAATATCACGCTTCTTCATTTTCCGGATGGCGACTCCTTCAATTAAGATTTCACCACTATCAATAGGCAATTGACCGGTTAAACAGTTCATCAAAGTAGATTTACCGGCTCCATTAGTCCCAATGACGCCAATCACTTCGCCTGCATTAATCTTTAAATTAATATTATTTAGACCTACTACTTGTTCACCAGTTTGACGTTGAAAATGTTTCGATACTTGATTTAATTCAATAGTTGCTTGACTCATTATTGAGCACCACCTTTCTTAAGACGTTTGAATCGTTTAGAAATTGAAGGTAAAGCTAAGAAAATTGCTAAAACGGTAGCGGAAATTAATTTAAAATCATTGGCATTAAATCCTAATTGCAATACATAAACAAGGATTAAACGATAAATAACCGCTCCAGCCACAATCGATAACAGTCTTAATGGTAAAGTTAAATTTTTGAGTAACACTTCGCCGATAACAATCGATGATAAAGCCACTACCACGGTTCCAACCCCCATTGAAATATCCGCATAACCATTGTCTTGCGCAATTAAAGCGCCACTTAAACCGATAATCCCATTAGCTAATACTAAAGCAAAACGTTTCATACGTGCGGTTGAAATACCTAGCGCGTCTGCCATTATTTCATTATCACCGGTTGCAATTACAGCTTGTCCAAAGTCAGTTTTAAAGAATAAAGCTAATAGAAGAATAACAATCCCAACTGTCGCCAGACCAATGAGTGTTCTTTGTAAAATATCAGAAGCGAATAGGCTCGATAAGGTATCATAAATAGTCGATAAACCTCTAAATGAAACATTGGGTTTGCCCATAATTCTCAGATTGATCGAATAAAAACCTGTTAAAGTAATAATACCAGCTAATAAGGACGGTATATCAAACAAGGTCATTAATAGTCCTGTGACATAACCTGCCACCATCCCTCCAAATACTGCTACTAGTGTTGCGATCAATGGATGAACGCCACTAGACGCTAATGCAACTGCTACTGATGCACCCATGGTAAATGAGACTTCACTCGTTAAATCAGCAAATCGCAAAATACGGAATGTTATATATAAACCAATCCCCATAATGCCCCATAAAATTCCTTGAGTCATCGCATTAAAATAAATTGAAAAATGATTATTTGTTGTGGCAGTTGTGTTAACTTCATTTTCTGCAATCATACTTTCTTCTTGTTCATCAATCGTAATGCCTAATTTTTCAGCCGTTTCATAATTATAAACGGGTTGTTTATTTGTTACCGATTGAATCGGCATTTCAGCTGGATTTTGACCTTTTAGGATGTCAATCCCCATCGCTGCTGATTGTATCCCAATGGATTTTTGATTAATAGCGATGGCTGCTAAAGCGCCTTTTTCGACAAAACTGTCAATTGTCGTAAATACCGGAATGCCTGCTTTATCGGTTACATCTAATAAAGTATCAATCGAACTAGCGATGGAATTATCAGCACCAATAAAAATAGCATCCACTTGCTTAGCTAAATTTTCTGCGACTAATTGCATATCTAGTGTAGAATCAATTCCTGTAATGATTGTTTCTATATTATATTTTTCTGCTACGACTTCAGCTTTTTTCAATTCTGCTAAGGAATTGTCTTCACTCGTTGTATAAAGCATACCTAAAGTTTTTAAATCGGGTTGTAATTGAACGATTAAATCAAATTGTTCCTCAAACTGAACAGCGTCACTAACACCGGTAATGTTGCCACCTGGCTGGTCCAATGAATCAACTAATGAGGCTGCAAGCGGATCGGTAATACCTGCTAATACAATAGGAATCTCTGTAGTTGCATCGGCTACTGCTTGAGCAACGGGTGTTGTTACTGAAAAAATTAAATCAGGTTGATTATGAATGACCGTATCCGCAATCGAACCAAGTAAATTCATATCCCCTTCTGCATTATGAAATTCAATGGTTAAATTATCGCCTTCTTGATACCCGCCTTCCGCCAGACCTTCTTTAATCCCCAACACAATTTGATCCAATGAAGGATGACTTACTAATTGAATAATAGCAACTTTAGCTTCCTCTTTTGCTGAAGCGATTTGAATATTAATGGATAATGACATCATAACTGTTAAAGCTAACAGTGTTGCAAATAACTTATAAAGTTTACGCATCTTTTTTCCTCATTTCTTATAAAATAAAAAGCTCGACACTGGCCCCACATACTATGGGACCCTTGTCGAGCATAAAAAAATACCACATAGTATGTAATATCAGTACATCTACGTGGTAAACTCTTGAAAATCGCCACATAGATACAGAACAGTCTAAACTGGGCTGTATCCGTGGAGTATGTTTTCCAAGTCTACAACCTATCTATGCCAACTTTGCCAGCGATTTGATTTTGTTGAAAAAATTGAAAACATACTCTGTAGCTCCTCTCCTAAATGTTATCTTAATAATAACACCGGATTGAAATCGTGTCAATGGTATTTTCATTATATTTTAATTTTATGATAAAGGATTTAATTTCATATACAAAAGAAAGCTCGTTACTACTTATGGGTTTACCATTCTAACAACTAAGGCTGGTTCGCTTCAATGGTTTCTTTTAGAATACGTGCGTATTGATCGCGTCCGCCAAAATCAGGATGAATGCCATCATCAATAATCCACTCTCGATGATTTTTAACTTGAGATTCCCAATCAATAATTTTTAAATTCGGATATTGACTGGCTAGCTCATAGATTACTTGATTGGTACTTGCCTCCCATTGTAAAAATTCTCCATAAACGGTTACCCAATACACTTCACGGTCTGGCCCAAGTAAGTCCATTAATTCTTGTCCAAAGCTAATATCAAAGTAGCCATTGGTACCTAAGGCAATTACCACGCGATTAGCCATCGTTCCATTAGCAATCATCTGTCTAAATAAATCTGCTACTTCATAGGCTTGACGTGATTCTTCAGCTTCAATGTATGCATTTGGAAATGCTGCTTGAACTTCTTTTACTGAACCTAATAAAACGGAATCTCCAATTAAAGTAATCGGTTGTTGGGTCACATCTGCACTGTCCTGATTGACTGTCGTTGTTTCCGGTTCAGCTTCAGATTCAGCATCAGATTCAGCGGTTGTTGCAACCGTTGTTTCGGATTCATTAACCATGTCAATCGTCGTTTCTGCTGATTGATTTTCCTTAGCTTTCTCCCTTTGTTTTGCTAACAACTCACTATTAGCTGCCAAATCAGCTTCTAATTTACTCTTAGAATCATCCGGTTTAGATGATGCGATTAAAAGTAAACCTAACCCTAAGGCAGATACGCCATAAAGTACATTACGCGTCATTTTTACATATTGCTGAAACGCAGCTTCATCTTTAAACCATTGACTAACGAAATTCAATTTATTATTAATTAAACGATATGAAAACTCAGCTAATAAGATAAAGATTAAAAATTGTATTGTTAAACTAATGAAACTTGGTTTAATTTTTAGCGAGTTGGATATAAACATGACCGCATAATGCCATAGGTATAACTCATATCCTCTAGATCCAATATAAGTTAACACTGGATTATCAAGCAGACGTCCAAATGGTAAATGATTTTGAATGGCCAAAATTAAAAGGATACCAAATAAAAACGTCATCATTGAAAGCCCGATATAATAGGTAGAAGGATATTGACCATCCATCAAGAATACCGCCAAAATTGTGACCGCTAAAATTGCACCAAATGTTAAATACAAACGATTAACACTAAACTCTTCTACAAATCGTGTAATTTTGCTAGATCGCACTAGACCTAACCACACACCCAGTAAAATCGCGGAAATACGCGTCGCGGTGTGATAATATAAAATCGAGATATCAACTCCCTTATAATAACCAAAGGCCATACAAAGCATCGAAATACCCGTCAGCATTAAAAATAATACTCGATAATCATTCCCTCGTGCTTTAGCTTTTTGATAAATGACAAATACCCATGGCCAAACGAGATAAAATTGCAATTCAATCGCTAAAGACCATAAATGTGTAAAGGGTGAAGCACTGGTGACTCGATCAAAATAAGATGCATTTTGAGAAATTTGCCAAAAGTTATTATAGCCTAGAAAAGCACTCATCACTTCCGGTGTTCGTCCATTTAATAATCTTGGTAAAAATAAATAACAAAATAATGAAATAATTCCAATAAACAAGAATAATGGCGGAAAGATTCTTTTTACTCTTGATTGATAAAACCTTTGAATCGAATATTGATCTCGATGCCACTTTTTGGTATCTAAACTTGATAATAAATATCCAGATAAAATAAATAACAGTGGAACTCCTAAATAACCACCTTTAACAACTCTTGGGAAAAAATGATATAAAATAACCAGTAAAATTGATAATCCTCTTAAACCATCGAGACCCGTAATTCTTTTAGTTACTGCAACTTGCTTTTTCTCTAAATCCATAAGACACTCTCCCTCATATGACAAAATTAAGTCTATCATATTATTATGAATTTTCAATGAACTAATGCTAAAAAAATATATAAAAATATAATAAAAAAACTGGGACTATTAGCCCCAGAAAATTTAAATTATATTAAAAGAATTAAGGAATCACCAAAGTATTTCCTGGATAAATTGGTGAGTCAGTCGTAACCCCATTGGCTGCTGCTAAAGCATTCACGTCTACCCCATAAGTTCTAGCGATACCATACCAAGTTTCGCCAGCTGCAACTGTATGAGTTTGACCACTTGGTTGTGCTTCCGTCACAGTTTCTGTCACTGGTGGTTCCGTTACTTGCGCCACTTCTGCCGTTGTCTCATTAACATCAACTGGTGCGACTGTCTCTTCTTCGCCCTCATTGTTTCCATTTTGCACAAAGGTTCCACTAGTCGTCGTTTCTTCTTCTGCTTTTGATTCGGTCGTCGCTTCTGATTTACGCGTAATCATCACGCTAGTAGCAGTTTGAGGGGTATTATTATTTGTAGGCGTATTAGCTTTAACAAACCAATATAATAAAAATGGTGTTAATACAGTTAAAAATAAAATCCCTAATAAAACTCTAGACATATTCGATGCTTCTTTGACAGGTTGGTTTCTAGAGGTTCTTGAATACTTTCTTTGTTTTAAATTCTCATCAGAACCAAAGCGATTGTTCCAAGGCGCCTTTGCTTTGTCAACCGTTTCATTGGGTTCTGGACGGCGTGAATTTTCATTATCCGTTGTCATTACAATTCCTCCTATTTATGTTACAATTATGAACATAAGTATGCGTTCTGTTTGATGATATACTAAATATACATCACATGATATAATAACATTACTATACCATATCTGTAAGCATTTTACACCTATTTGATACTAAATTGTAATATTATTTTAAGAAAAGGAGCCCATTATGACACAATTACACGTTATTCCAGAGAAATGTATTGCTTGTGGCAAGTGTTTTTTAAATTTCCCCGAAGTATTTGATTGTAATGATGAAGGGATTGCATTTGTAAAAAAAGAAAGCTCACCTCAGCAACAAGCTGCAAGTGAGCGTGCTATTCATGATTGTCCTACAAAAGCCATTAAATGGTTACCTTCGAAGAATTAATCGGTAAATGATAATCTTCATATTCAATATTTCGTTTTGAAATTTCTGGCCAAATTTTTTCAACGACAATTAATTGCCCCACTGATAGAATGACCCCTTTTATAAAATTAAATGGGATAATAACACTTAATAAATAGGCCGTAATATTCGGAATAGGGAAATTCATGACCGTCACATAAATGGGTAAGGCAACAAAATAGTTAAATAATCCCATTGAAAGGACTAAACCTAAAATGAGTGTTAAACTCATAAATATTTTACGAACAGTTGGTTTAAAACCATCAGCATGTTTTAAAATAAAATGTGTCGGTAAGAACATCGCCATACTAGCAAGAAAACTCATCATGGTGCCAATAGGAAGCCCTGCTTCCCCACCTTTCATCATATAGTTAACTGAATCCCTTATTAATGCGACAGCTACTGCGCCAAAAGGTCCTTTAATCATCATACCGATTAAGACCATTAAATCACTAAAGTCAACTTTTAAAAATGGTGCGGCCGGTAAAATCGGAAAATCAAACATCCGCAACACGATTGCCCATGCACCTAAAATCGCCAACATTACTAACGAAAACAAATTTTTGTTTTTCATTTTTTTCTCTCCTTTTTGTCTCTATGTGAGCTAAAAGGGATTGGTTACGTTATTCAAATAAAAAGACGTGCAGTATACTTGCTATTGTAAAATCTTCAGCAAATACACTACACGTTTAAAAAACATGAATGACGTATCCATCTTCTCCCATCCAGACTTTACTGTCGGTACTGGAATTACACCAGTTCAACTAATGACACCATTAGCTCGTGGACTTTACCACCGGTCGGGAATTACACCCTGCCCTGAAGACTTTTATTTTATTAACTTAATTATAAAGCATTTTCAAAAAATTGTCAAATTACTTCAAAATCAAAATTTCAATTTATTTGAAAAGATATTTCGTCTTGATTATCTTTAGTTAAAGTAAATACTCTGCAATAATCTTTCAGAAAACTCTTGAATTTTAATCGTAGAATTATTTTGATAAACAACCCCTTCGATTAACATACCGTGAGCATGTAAAGTATCAATTTCGCCAAATTTAGGGGAAATAATATTGCCTGTTTCAATATTGATTGATAATCCACCAAAATCATCAATCTGAACATATTCATGATTCACTAAATGATATAATAAGGAATCTTTTGTTAAATCTGCTTTGTTTTTCAATACCATTCCTGTCGTATTAATGACCCAATCTACCTTTTGATGATCTGGATTTTCTAACACCAATGCAAAACCGTCATTATCGATTGTTTCGATATCGGATACTTCATCAAAAATGATCACTCTTTCTTGATTAACAGCTTCGATAATCTCTTCTGCTGATGAAGGTGGTACTGGGTTTCTTAATTTAACAATTAATTTATGGTATTTGGCTGCATATTGTTCACGATCTGTTTGACGCATGGCGCGCCATCCTGTGGTTAATAAATTGGTAACTTGTAAAGCAATCGCTTGTAATTTACCAACTCTTTCGGCGTTAGCTATTGTTAACCTCAATCCCCTAACACCCGTTGCAAAATACTGAACGATAATTTCATCTAGATCGAAACCATAATGTTTCATTTCATTTAACAATAATTCTTGGAAATCTTCGAAATACAAATACCCTGAACGTTGCTCAATCAATTGACCCATTTTTTCTTCAGTCAAATAGTGAAATTCAGGAACTTGATCATCGCCTCTTACAGTTGGAAAATATCCGCTTTTTGAAAAGACAAAAATTTTCTCAACGTTTGTTTCATGAATTAAATATTTAATCATATCAATACTGGTTAATCCTGTACCAATGACAGCTACATGATCTTGAGCCGTGAATTTATCTTTAATTTGAGTTAAAGGATACGGATTATGGATGTATTGTTTTTGTCCTAATAACTGATAATGATCGATAACCGGTAATTCTCCACAACAAAGATGGACGCGGTCAAATAAGTTTACTTGTCCATTATCGTCTTCGATGACCCATTGTCCCTTTTGATAATCCACTGTTTTAACCATATGGTGATGAACAGTTACCTGCAATGCTTGGATCAGTTCATTGGTTTTTTCTAGATTATAATCACCATACCATGAACGGGCTGTATAGACATCTGGTTGATAATCAGGATTGTTTTGTAACCAATGATAATACTCTTCCATATTTTCATAATCAAAGCTGATTTCATAACTTCGTGAATTAATTAATGCGCCCAAGTAATCTTCACTAAAAGGAATCCCTTTTCCGATTCGCTCATTAATATCATAAGCATGGATATCAATTTCCAATGAAGGCTCCTGACTCTTTATTTTTTGATAGGCTCGTAAGACGCCCGAGCCACTAATACCTAATCCAATAATCGCTACTCTTTCCATTAATAGCCTCCTAATATTTTTTCTCATAGATTTTTAATTTCTCATTGACTTTTTCTTCAAAATAGCCTAAGCTATCATTATATTATCAATACCGGTTGATATTTAGCAGAAGAGCGTGGATTCGATCATCCCCACCGAAGGAGCAAAACTCTCAGGTACTTAGCAATAAGTAAGACTGTTAAATGACGGAACTCTGGAGAGACCATTAATTTGGCGCCGAAGGGGCAAGGCTTTGCTCAATCTCTCAGGCAAAAGGACAGAGAAATTGTTTTGATGGTTTATTTGTTATACCTATTATATTATAACATGATACCATAACAACTTCTTACCAATTCCGGAGTAATAGAGAAATCTATTACTCTTTTTTATTGATAATAACATTATAAAATAGGAGTGGTATGAATGGTAGTAGATTTATTTCAAATGATTGATGATTTTATTTGGGGACCTCCCCTTTTAATCTTATTAGTAGGAACAGGTATTTATTTAACATTCGTTTTAAGAGGAATACAATTTAATCAATTGTTCCATAGTTTGCGTTTAATCTTTAAAAATGAAACAGATTCAGATGGCGATATTTCCAGTTTTGCTGCTCTTTGTACAGCATTAGCAGGTACAGTGGGAACAGGTAATATTGTTGGCGTAGCGACCGCCATTGCTATCGGTGGACTTGGTGCTTTATTTTGGATGTGGTTTGCAGCACTGTTTGGGATGGCAACCAAATATTCAGAGGGTCTGTTAGCTGTTAAATTTCGTGTTAAAGATGAACAGCAACATATTTTTGGCGGACCGATGTATTATATTTTAAACGGTATGGGACAGAAATATCGTCCATTAGCGACGATGTTCGCCTTTAGTGGTATCTTAGTAGCGCTTTTTGGTATTGGAACTTTCACACAAGTCAATGCCATTACAGAAGCGCTCCACAATCAATTTGCGCTACCAAACTTGCTTACGGGTTTTATTTTAGCCTTGTTAGTCATGCTAATTGTCTTTGGTGGTATTACGATTATTTCAAAAGTCGCCAGTTTTATCGTCCCTTTTATGGCTCTTTTGTATATTGTAGCATGTCTTTTTGTCATTATAGCCAATTGGCAGTTATTAGATGATAGCTTATCACTTGTTATTCAATCTGCTTTCACTAAAACGGCCGCTACGGGTGGATTTGTCGGTTCTACTATGAAAGCTGCCATTCAGAACGGTATTGCTCGTGGTGTGTTTTCAAACGAATCGGGATTAGGTAGTTCGCCGATTGCCAGTGCTGCAGCAAAATCAAACTCTGCGGTTGAGCAAGGTTTAGTTTCAATGACAGGAACGTTTATCGACACAATCATTATTTGTAACTTAACAGGTATTGTCTTAATTATTACCGGTGCTTGGCAAACAGAGTTCCGTGGAGCCAGTATGACACAATATGCATTTAATGCTTATTTTAGTGAATACGGTACCTTCATTTTGACCATTAGTTTATCTTTATTTGCCTTTACTACCATTTTAGGATGGAATTACTACGGTGAACGTTGTTTTGAATTTTTATTTGGTTTGAAATATATTCGCTATTATCATCTATTTTTTGTTTCCATGGTCTTTATCGGTTCGTTTTTAAATTTAGACTTAGTATGGATTATTGCTGATATCGTCAATGGGTTAATGGCCATTCCCAATCTTATTTCACTGATTGCCTTATCGCCGATTATCATCAAAGAAACTCGAGCTTATGTTAAAGCAAAACAATATAATAATGTAACTCGATTAGAACCAATAAAGTATTATTAAATAAAAGACGCAAACAACTTACATAACCTGCCATAGAGGTTGTGATGCAAGCTGTTTGCGTCAAGTTTTTATACGAATTCCTAAGTTAATCGTTTAATTTTTAAGATTTAACTAGGAATCAATTTTTCTTCAATGAGTCACTATAATATTTATTTACAAGGATTAGACTCTTGTTTAGTTTTCTGTAACAACTGTGTCTTTAGCTTGGAAATTCAATTGATTATCAATCAAGTCGACAGTAACCAATTGACCTGGCAAAATATCGCCTTTAATAATTAAACGAGCGAGTGGTGTTTCAATTTCTCGTGTAATAAATCTCATCAATGGACGTGCACCATAAATCGGATCATAACCATTGCGTGCAATCCATTCAATCGCTTCTTTAGTCACAGTTAAATGAATATCTTGATAAGCTAAACGTTCTTTTAATTGTATCAATAATTTTTCGACAATAGCGCCCATATGATCCATTGATAATGGTGTAAACATAATGGTATCATCAATCCGATTTAAGAACTCTGGTTTGAAGTGTGTTCTTAACAATTGACGAACTTGGCTCGCAGTTTCTTCAGCGATTTGACCATTTTCATCAACACCTTCTAACAATAATGGTGAACCGATATTACTTGTCATAATTAAGACAGTGTTTTTAAAGTCTACAGTCCGTCCTTTTGAATCTGTTAAACGACCATCATCCAATACTTGTAATAAAATATTAAAGACATCTGGATGGGCTTTTTCAATTTCATCTAATAAGACAATTGAGTACGGACTACGTCTAACTGCCTCCGTTAATTGTCCGCCTTCTTCATAACCAATATATCCTGGAGGCGCTCCAACTAATCGGCTGACCGTATGTTTTTCCATATATTCAGACATATCGATACGTACGATGTGGTGTTCATCGTCAAATAATACCTCAGCTAAAGCTTTCGCTAATTCCGTTTTACCGACACCTGTAGGTCCTAAGAATAAAAATGAACCAATTGGTCGATTAGGATTTTGTAAACCGGCACGGCTTCTTAATACCGCTTCTGAGACTTTTGTCACCGCTTCATCTTGACCGATTACTCGTTGGTGTAATGTTTCATCTAATTTTAATAATTTTTCTCTTTCACCTTCAACTAATCTCGTAACGGGAATACCTGTTAGACGACCGACAACTTTAGCAATTTCCTCATCAGTAACACTTTCTTGTGTTAGACGTTCTGTTTGCCCTAATTGTTTCGCTTCTAATTCTTTCAGTTCTTTTTCTAATGCAGGTATACGACCATGTCTTAATTCAGCTGCTTTTTCTAATTGATACTCGGACTCTGCTTCTTCTAATTGACGTCTTAAATCATCAATTTCTTGACGTTTATCACGTAATTCATTCATCGCTTCTTTTTCTACTTCCCAACGCATCTTTAATTCATTGGCTGTTTCACGAAGTTCAGCTAATTCTTCTTGTAAAGATTCTAAACGTTTTTTACTTGCATCATCCGTTTCTTTTTTAAGCGCGGCTTCTTCAATTTCTAATTGCATTAAACGACGATTAACAGTATCCATTTCTGTTGGCATCGAATTAATTTCAACACGAATCGTCGCACAAGCCTCATCGACTAAGTCAATCGCTTTATCTGGTAAGAAACGATCGGTAATATAACGATTAGATAAAGTTGCCGCAGCGACTAAAGCATTATCATGAATATTAACACCGTGGTGGATTTCAAAACGTTCTTTTAATCCACGCAAAATACTAATGGTGTCTTCCACCGTTGGTTCTTGGACTAACACTCTTTGGAAACGACGTTCCAATGCTTTATCTTTTTCAATGTTTTCACGATATTCATCTAAAGTGGTAGCTCCGATACAATGGATTTCACCACGAGCTAACATTGGTTTTAGAATATTACCGGCATCCATTGCTCCTTCGGACTTACCGGCACCGACAATCGTATGAATTTCATCTATGAACAGGATAATATTACCTTCCGATTTCGTTACTTCTTTTAATACCGCTTTTAATCGTTCTTCGAACTCACCACGATATTTTGCACCCGCAATTAATGAACCCATATCTAATGAGTAAACTTGTTTCCCTTTTAAATTATCTGGTACATCTTTACGTACAATACGATGGGCTAATCCTTCAACAATGGCTGTTTTACCAACACCTGGTTCACCGATTAATACCGGATTATTTTTAGTCTTTCTTGATAAAATTCGTATCACATCACGAATTTCTTCATCACGACCAATTACTGGATCTAATTTATTTTGTTTTACTGCCTCATTTAAATTAGTGGCATATTTTTCTAAAGATTCATAAGTTTGTTCTTGGTTTTGTGAAGTCACAGACTCGCCTCCTCTTAAATTATCAATTCTTGCTTTCATCTTGGCTTCGGTGACATTGTTTGAAATTAAATATTCTGTTAATGGATTGTTTTTTTGGTCAAATAGTGCTAACACTACCATTTCAGTCGATAAATATTGATCTTGTTGATCCTGTGCTAATTGATTAGCTTTTTGGAATAACATCGATAAGCGTTGACTAATTTGCTGTCCATACTGAACATTACTTCCTGTTATCGACGGCAACTTATCAATTTCTTGTTCGATTTTTCTTTGAAAATCATCCATATTTAATTGGAATTCATGGTATAAATTATAAGCAAAACTATCGGGTTGAACAAAAATGCGCCATAAATGTGGAATATCAATTTCTTGATGTTTTCTTGTCATCGCAATTTGTTGTGCTTGTGCCAAAGCTTCTTGCATGGCTGTTGTCATTTTTTCAATCATTCAATAACACCCCTTTGGTCAAATATAGTCAGTGAATTTTTCCTATAAAAGTAGCTCTCTTTAAGAGCTTAACTATATTATATACCTTTGGTTAAGAAAGGTCAAGGATTTTTTGACCATTTTTGACTATATTTTTAAATTAAAAAAAGGGACAAAAGTAGTCATGAACTGACCTAAACTTTTGTCCACTTATTTAAAAGATATTATTTAGATTTAATATAAGTCGTACCGTTAGCTGCTGGTCCTTTAGAGTTTCCAACAAACCCAACTAATACAAAGATGGTGATGACATAAGGCGCAATTTGTAAATAAACTGAAGGGATGTTTTTAATAAATGGTATTTGTGAACCTACTACCGCTAAACTTTGAGCAAAACCAAAGAAAATAGCGGCCAACATCGCACCAATAGGATTCCATTTACCGAAAATCATTGCTGCCATTGACATGAAACCTTGTCCAGTAATCGTCGTGATAGCGAATTGTGAGTTAATTGATTGTGCCATAATCGCTCCACCTAAACCGCCCATTAAACCAGATAATAAGACGCCTAGATAACGCATTTTGTATACATTAATACCTAAAGTATCAGCTGCTTGAGGATGTTCCCCAACTGAACGTAATCTTAAACCAAAACTCGTTTTAAACACGATAAACCAACAAATAATCGCTACAACAATCCCAACAAACGCTGGTTGAGAAGTTTGACTAAAGAAAATCTTCCCTACCACTGGAATTTTTGAAAGGAGTGGTACACTCCAATAACCAAATTTTTGTTTAATAAAATCAGTTTGCCCTGCTCCATCAAACATAACACGAGTTAAGAAAACACCTAAAGATGGTGCTACTAAGTTTAATACAGTACCTGAAATAATGTGATCAGCACGTAAAGAAACCGTTGCGACCGCATGAATAGATGAGAATAATATACCAATTAAACCACCAAACAAAGTGGCAATCCAAGGTGTCCAACTTCCAAAAGTTTGAGCAAATTGAAGGTTAAAGATAATCGCACTAAACGCACCGATTACCATAATTCCTTCTAACCCAACGTTGACAATCCCACTACGTTCCGAGAAAACGCCACCTAAAGCTGTATAAATTAGAGGTGCTGAATAAACAAGAGTGGACGAAACAATTAATGCTAACATATTTACCATGCTACTCTACCCCCTAATTATTTGTTTTCTTACGATCTAAGAAGAACGTAATGATATATTGTGAACCGATAAAGAAGATGATGGATGCAATTGCGATATTAACAATTTCAGATGGTACTTTGGCAGCTAATGGCATTAATGTACCCCCTGTTTTTAATCCACCAAATAAAATGGCAGCAAATAAAGTTCCTATAGGGTGGTTGCCACCTAATAATGAAACGGCCATCCCATCGAATCCTATAGCGGGTGCTACACCGTTCATCAAGAAGATATTACGGAATTCACCTAAACCGTTCATTACGCCACCTATACCAGCTAAACCACCCGATATTACCATTGCTAATATAATATTACGTTTCGCATTCATCCCAGCATATTGAGCGGCAAAACGGTTTTTACCAACTGTCTTTAATTCGAAACCTAAAGTCGTTCTTTCCATAAAAATCCAAACTAGAATAACAGCAACAATGGCTAAGAAAATCCCTGTATGCAAGGTTGATCCTTTTGTCAATTCACTTAACCAAGGTGCACGTAATGTGGCATTGTCACCAATTTGAGGCGTTACATCCCCTTTATCAGTTAATACATTTCGTACCAAATAGTCACTAACATAAACTGATATATAGTTTAACATAATAGTCACAATCACTTCACTGGTATTAAAGTAAGCTTTTAATACCCCGGCAATCGCAGCCCAAAAGGCACCTGCAATCATTCCGGCAATGATGGCTAATGGTAAGACAATCATTCTAGGTGCATCCGGTAAGGCTAAAGCCACCCAAATAGAAGCTAGCCATCCAGCTAATGCTTGACCAGAAAGACCAATATTAAAGAATCCTGCTGTATAGGCTACTGAAAAACCTAACCCGGTAAATATTAAGGGAGTGGCTGCTCTTAATGATTGTCCAATATTAAAGGGTGAACCCGCTGCACCTGTCCAAAGTGCTTTATAACCAGCAATCGCATCAAATTTGAAAGCCCACATGATTAACGCTCCAAAGAAAAGTCCGATGACGACAGTTAATATGGGAACTAAAATACTTTTAAACTGTTTGTTCATTGTTTACACCGCCTTCTTCACGCAATCTTAATACTTCTTCATAGCTTGTTCCTGCCATCATTAAACCAATCTCTTGTTCATTGGTCTCTTTCGCATTTAAGGTTGCGATAATTTTACCATCATACATGACAATAATGCGATCTGAAACATTTAAAATTTCATCTAGTTCAAAACTCATTAATAAAACAGCTTTATTTTGATCACGTTGTTGAATTAATGCTTTATGAATATATTCAATCGCCCCTACGTCTAATCCACGCGTTGGATTGGCGGCAATGAGTAAATCCGGTTTTAAATCTAATTCACGAGCAATGATTGCTTTTTGTTGGTTTCCACCTGATAAGGCACGAGCTGGAACTTTTTCAGAAGCCGCACGAACATCATATTCTTTCATTAAACGCAATGCTTTTTGATTGATTTCTTTAAAGTTTAAGAAGCCGCCTTGTGAATAAGGTTTTTTATAATATTCTTGTAACACGAAATTATCTTCTAATTTGGTTTCTAAAGAGAGGCCATATTTATGACGGTCTTCAGGAATATGAGCCATGCCCATCTCAGTGATTTCACGGGTTGATTTATAGTTAATTTCTTCCCCTTTAAAATGAACTGCTCCAGAATCAATTGGCATTAATCCAGTTAAAGCTAACACGAGTTCTGTTTGACCATTGCCATCAATACCGGCAATTCCGACAATTTCTCCTTTACGGACAGTGAAAGATAAATTACGAACGGCATCTAATCCTCGTTCATTTTTTACCACTAAGTTTTCAACTGCTAGCATCACTTCGCTAGGATTAGCTTCAGTTTTTTCAGTTCTAAAATTAACGGAACGGCCGACCATCATATCGGCTAATTCTTTAGAGGTTGTTGTAGCTACATCGACAGTATCAATGGATTCACCACGACGAATTACTGTACAACGATCAGCCACCTTTTTGATTTCGTCCAATTTATGAGTAATTATAATGATTGACTTACCTTCATCAGCTAAAGCTCTTAAAGTTAACATCAAATCATCAATTTCTTGCGGTGTTAATACAGCTGTTGGTTCGTCAAAAATCAGAATATCTGCACCACGATATAATGTTTTAATAATTTCTGCACGTTGTTGCATCCCCACACTAATGGTTTCTACTTTAGCATCAGGATCAATTGACAAACCATAACGTTTCGATAACTCTAAAATTTCTTCTTTTGCGGATTGCTTATCAATAATTCCTAATTTTTGGGGTTCACTACCAAGAATGATATTTTCAACAATTGAGAAGTCTTCAATTAACATGAAATGTTGGTGAACCATTCCAATTCCTAATCGATTAGCCGCTGTTGGATCGACAATTTCTACGGGTTTATTATGCATGTATATTTGACCGGATGTTGGTTGTAACAAACCGCTCAACATATTCATTAATGTTGACTTACCAGCACCATTTTCACCTAATAATGCATGAATTTCACCTTTACGCAATTCTAAATTAATATTTTTATTTGCATAAAAGTCACCAAATTGTTTGGTAATATCACGCATCTCAATAACTGGATAGCTAACTTCAGTCATTTGGCAACCTCACTTTCTGATAGTAATAATAATTTACATCATCTATATTTTAATATAATTATTAAATAATGGCTATACTTTTTATGAAAAAATAAAGGGCATTCGCTTGAATGCCCTACTGTTTAACTATGAATAAATTGAAAATTATTCAGCAGTTGTGTCTTAAATGGCTGTTTACTTCTGATTACTCAGCAGTTGTTTCTTCAACAGTTGTTTCTTCTGTATCTTCAGTTGCAGTTTCTTCTTCAGTCGCTTCTTCTGAATCTTCAGATTCTGTATCATCAGTCATTTCTACTTCTTGACCTGGTGCTTCTGGAACTTTAATGTCGCCAGCGATAATTTTATCTGAATATTCTTTAACTGCTGCTAAAACTTCTTCTGATAATTGACCATCTGTTAAACCAACACCACCGTCTTCTAAACCGTAAACTTTATTACCAGCTTCGAAATTACCAGCTTTTGTTTGTTCAGCAAATGATTTAACTGCTGCACCAACTTGTTTTAAGGTTGATGTTAATGTTAAATGACGTTCTTCACCATCAATTTCAACAATACCTTCAGCTTCTTGGTCACGGTCAACACCGATGACATAGATTTCACGTGAAGGATCTGCTGTTACAATATCTTTAGCTTCTGAGAACACACCATTACCAGTATCTCCTGAAGCGTGGAAGATAATATCAACGTCGCTCGCGTACATCGCTGCTGCAATTTGTTTACCTTTAGCAGCATCACCGAAGCTACCTGCATATTCGATAACAACTTCAACATCTGGGTTAACGGCTTCAACACCAGCTACAAAACCAGCTTCAAAGCGGTCGATTACGAACCCTTCTTGTCCACCTACGAAACCAACTTTATTAGTCTTAGTTGTCATTGCTGCTGCCACACCTGCTAAGAATGATGCTTCGTGGTCTTTAAATGTTAATGATGCAACGTTTGGTAAGTCAATTACTGAGTCAACAATTGCGAAATGTTTTTCTGGTTGTTGTTCAGCCATTTCTTTCATTGCAGTTTCTAATTTGAATCCAATACCAAAAATTAAGTCAAAGTTAGATTGAACAGCTGTATTTAAATGTGTTACGAAATCTGAATCACTATTTGATTGTAAATATTCGTAACCATTCACACCACGTTCTAATCCGTTAGCTTCACCAAACTCAACCATACCTTCCCATGCGCTTTGGTTGAATGAACCATCGTCCACCCCACCGATATCAGTAATCATCACTGTTGAGAAATCTTCCTCTGCTAAAACTGGTGTAGCAAAAGATGCTACTAATAATGCTGACGATGCTAAACTCACAAATTTTTTCATCGAATCCCTCCAAAAGATTGTGTTATCGAAACCTTGTTTCATCTTCATTATAATTGAAGCCCTCTAAAATTGCAACAACAAAATATTTTTGAAAACGATTAAAGACGAACTTTATTTTCCGTTTATTTTATATTCAGTAATGAAATCGAATGAAAAACGAATGTTCTTATTTAAATTTATAAAAAATATAATTATTTCTTGACAATGCATTTTATCTATGAAAAATTGATATATCATCATAATTTGATTCTAGAGAGATCCAAAAAAACAAAAAGAGATTAAGAAGAAACTTTAATTATTTCTTTCCTAATCTCTACAATTTGAATTTATCATATTGGCAATTGAATCTAATGAACGTTGAGGCCAGGCGAAAACTTGATAAATTTAGTCAAGTTTATTGTGAGATAATTAAAAGCGCAGTGGTTGAGTAGGTCTCAAACAAGTCCTTATGACGCAGTTTGAGACCACTCAACTGTGCGGGGGGTGGACCTACGAAGCGGAAATCATTCGATTTTCTACTTCTGGTCAACTCCCTACTGTGCGGGGGTGGCCGACGAAGCGAAAATTATTCAATTTTGTGCTTCTGGTCAACTCCCAACATTAGAGCAAAAACAATTATTTACTACTTGGCATTTAATTCTACGATTTTAATAATCACTTCTGTCGCTTTGACCATTGATTCTACTGCAACAAATTCATAACGACCGTGCATATTTTCGCCACCAGCAAAAATATTAGGTGTCGGGATACCCATAAAACTAATTTTAGAACCGTCTGTACCACCACGAATCGGCTCAATGACAGCAGGAATATCTAATGCAGCGAAAGCCTCTTTAGCTAAGTCAACCGGACGCATATCTTTTTCGATAACTTCAGCCATATTATAATATTGATCCTTAATATCAACTTCAATGACTTCATAAGGATAGCGTTGGTTAATATCTTTGACTAATTGTTCAACAAACGCTTTACGTTCTTCAAATTTTTCACGATCATGATCTCGAATAATCAATGATAAAAGACCTTCATCGACAGTCGCTTCCATATTGGTAATATGATAGAAGCCTTCGCGACCTTCTGTTTGTTCAGGTACTTCTTTTTCAGGTAAACCATTCATAAATTCATTGATAATACCAATGGAATTGATCATTTTACCTTTAGCAGTACCAGGATGGATATTTTTTCCTGTGACCTTTAGCGTTACCCCAGCCGCATTAAAACTTTCGTATTCTAACTCCCCAACAGGACCGCCATCCATCGTATAAGCAAAGTCAACTGCAAAACCTTCCGCGTCAAAATGATCTGCTCCACGTCCAATTTCTTCATCCGGACCGAATGCTACTCTCACTTTTCCATGTTTAATTTCTGGATGAGCAATTAAATATTCTAAGGCTGTTACGATTTCAGCAATCCCAGCTTTATCGTCAGCTCCTAATAAAGTTGTGCCGTCAGTCGTAATAAGCGTTTGGCCTTTATATGGTGCTAAATTTGGAAAATCTTTGACTGACATTACAATTTTTTCATCTTCGTTTAAAACGATATCTTTACCGTCATAATTTTCATGAATTTGTGGTTGAACATTGACTGAATTAAAGTCAGCGGTGTCCACATGCGCGATAAAACCAATTGCTGGCAATGGTTCATCCGTATTAGCAGGTAACGTTGCCGTAACAAAAGCATTGGTAGGACTTAATTCTACATCTTCTAGACCTAATTGTTCTAATTCAATCACTAATAATTTTAATAAATCAAATTGAATCGCAGTTGAAGGAATAGTATCACTGCTTTCATCTGAGCGCGTATTAATTTTTGTGTACTTTAAAAGACGTTCTTTTGTTTGATTAAAAATATCGACCATAATTTAAACACTCCTATTCATATCTAAAAGGATTAATATTCAAATCAGTAGCTTGCACTGTAACCGGCCACTGTTTTTCATTTACTAATAATTGTATCACTTCGGCTACCTTTTTGGCAAAAATACTTTCTGTATAATGACCAACATCTACGGTCATCATTGAAATATCTTCTAAAGCCTGAGCTGTATGATAAGTAATATCACCGGTTAAGAAGACATCGACTTCTTGGTTGGCTACTGCTTCCATTAAACTCGAACCACTTCCACCAATAATCGCAATCGTTTGATAAGTTTCTTGAGGTGTTTTCTCAATAATAGGTAATTCATTTCGCTGATAAGTTTTCTTTAATAAATTTATTAAAGCTGGTCGGCTCAAAGGGGTAGCCAATTGACCGATACGACCTAAACCCGGTAATTCGTCGGTGGCCTTCACATCCAATTCTGTAATATTGATTAAACCTAATTGCTCAGCTAACCAATCATTCATACCATTATGGGCAATGTCTAAATTAGTATGCATCGCAAACACTTTAATATCATGTTTAATTAATTTTTCATAAAGTTGATTGGTAGATGACGATAAATCAAATCGTTGAATAGGTTTAAACAATAAAGGATGATGCGCGATAATCGTATCTACCCCAAGCTTAATCGCTTCGTCAACAACTGCATGACGAACATCTAAAGTGGTCATGATTTTGTTGACTGGTGCTTGTGGATCACCAAAATGTAAACCAATTGGGTCCCAATCTTCTGCCAAAGTGGGTGGATACAATTCATTCAAAGCATCGATTAAAATTTGAAATGTCACTTGTGTCATTTTAATTTAGCACTTCCTTAATTTGATTAATTTCCTCTTGCATTAATTGCACTTTAGGATGATCTGCCCCAGCTTTTTTAACGATTGATTGGTAGGTCGTCTCCAGTAATGACAGTTCCTTTTGCCATTTTTGATAAAAGGCAGCTGTTGGATCTTCTAAATTATATTTTCCAAATTGCAACTCATTAACCGTTAATATTTGCTTATGATAGTGATTTTTTTTAACAACCATAATTTCATATTCACGATGATGATCTTCTACCACCGTTTCATTAAGAAAGACAAACCCATTTTGATTGAGCCATTTTCTTAATTGATAGCTCGCCATATTAGGCTGTAAAACTAAAACCGTGTTTTCACGAATGACGGCCTTGTTTTCATCTAAAATATTACGAATTAAACTGCCACCCATTCCACAAATCGTAATAGCATTAATTTGATCTGCTTCAGTGATAACCGCCAAGCCATCCCCTTTACGAACATCAATGACTTCAGTAAGTCCTCTGGTTGCGACTTCGGCTTTAGCTGATTGAAAAGGACCTTCTACTACTTCGCCAGCAATCGCAAATTCAAGTTGCTTATTTAATGCTAAATGACAAGGCAAATACGCATGGTCACTGCCGATATCCGCTAAGCGAATCGCATCTTTTTGATAATGAACTAAAAATTCACATACTTTCGCTAATCTTGGTGATAATTTTTCAGAATTCATTTAAAATCCCCTTTTACTTTACTTACTTATTTATTGTATCAAATCGATTGCTTCAATAAAACATTTTACTCTTTATTTTATAACAATAAATAAAAAATGATCACCGTCTTAAAACAAGTCATCCATAGTATCACCTGCTCTAATTAGTAATCATTTTAAAGTTATATATAAACGTTCGTATTCTTATTGATAGTCTTGGCGAACAAGTATATGAATCCCATTATTATCCTTAATAAAATATTCTTTGGCTGATTGATTAACGATATATTCTGGATGAGTCTCGGTCGCTTCAATGAAACGGCGCCAGTCAGTCTCATCTTGAATCTTCACTATAAAGTGATTCAAACCTGGTGTATGAATGTCATGAATTTTATTCAATGTACCCGCCCATTTATTTGCAGCAATATGATGATGGTAGTCACCATTAGCTAACCAAGTCGCCTGATCTCTCATTGAAAACTTTTCGTCCATATCTAACATTTCTTTGAAAAAAACTTGACTTGCAAGCGAATTTTCGACTGATAAGTGAACGTGTCCCATTTTGGTACCTTTCGGCATCAAATAAGGATTTTTATCTTCTGCTATAGCTAATACGCCTTCAACATCCATCTCTTCAGTAATGCCAATAATCTTATCGCCTTGATAATTCCATACTGATTTAGGACGATCGTGATAAATTTCAATACCATTACCTTCAAGGTCTGCTAAATAAATAGCCTCACTATAGCCATGATTCGAAGCCCCTTGTATTGGTGCTTGAGCTTTGAGAATATGCAATAAAGCATCACCTAAATCTTTACGTGAAGGAACTAAAATCGCCAAATGATATAAACCATAGTAATGGCCTTTAGGTAAGTTAGTAGCAACTAAAGTAACAAGTGGTTCTTCGTTACCTTTGATCCCTAATTCAACTTTATTATCCTCTTCTTTTAATACCGATAAACCAATAATATGTTGGTAAAAATTTTTCTGTGCTTGTAAGTGTTTGGTGTTTAATACAACTGCTCCTAATCCTATCATTCAAATGCTCCTTTTAATGTGAATAGTTATATTAAAACAGATTAGTCTTTCCATGTCAATTAATACTAACTAGAAATAAAAAGTATTTTATGAGTGACTGCCACTACACAAGTTTCACTTAATATTATCGATTTTACTATCGCTTAACACCCTAACTTATTTTAAGTGTTAGATACAATAAGACATTAAAAAGAGGCTAAGCAAAATATTAAGACATTTAGCCTAGCCATCATTTGTTTATTAAAATTGCCGTTGTTGAGTGGCATCAAATTTTGTCTTAGGAAGTGGACCAGAAGTAGAAAATGAAATAATCTTCGCCTCGTCAGTTCACCCCCACTCAACCCCTGCGCTTTGAATTAAATAGTTATTCCTGAACAGAATTTAAAAATTTTTTGCTCAGCCTCTTGATGCCTACACATTGTGTGGGATTATCACACGAAGCTAATAGCACTTATTTTATACTGCTGACCCACTTCTAATAATCAACTATTATGACGGTGGATTCTTACATGAACATCCTATGCATTAATTCGTCATTTATTATTATGCTAATTTATCCATAATGCTTACCAGTTGAGTGAACATCGCATCATCATAAGGTGTATGGGAACCTAAGGCAACGATATGCAATTTAGCTTTTGGACAATGCCGTTGTAATTCATAGGCACCACTTAAGCGACAATCGACATCATAGCGACCATGTACAATATCCATCGGAATGTCTTGCAGCTTATCTACTCGATTCAACAAATAATTATCTTCTTCCCAAAACATCTTATGAGCAAAATAATGTGATTCTAATAAACCGATTGAACGATCACCTTTCGTAACGGGTTGTCTTAAATCTTTAGGATTTTGGACTAATTTAACAATAGCTGTTTCCCATTGACTCCATTCATAACACGCTTCGTCTCTGACCGATTCATCCGAATCAAGCATACGTTGATAGTACGCGGTTACTAAATCAACCTGTTCAGCTTCAGGAATATAATTTTTAAAACGTTCAAATTCTTCAGGATAAAAGTAGCCTGCCCCTTCTTGAAAAAGCCAATCAACATCACTTTGACGGCCTAAGAAAATACCTCTCAATATTAAATGTTGAACTTGTTGCGGATAATGAATCGCATAAGCTAAGGCCAAAGTAGTCCCATAACTGCCACCAAATACATACCATTGTTCTATTTGTAAGTATTGTCTAATTTTTTCAATATCAGCGACACTATCGAGCACGGTATTGTTTTCTAAACTCAAAAAAGGTTGACTTTGTCCGGTCCCTCTTTGATCAAATAAAATAATACGATATTTTTCCGGATTAAAGAAGCGACGTGAAGGTTCACCAACTGATCCTCCAGGTCCTCCATGGAGAAATAAAACCGGTTGACCCTCTGGATTACCACATTCCTCAATATAAAGAGTATGCGTCTCATCCACCTCTAAATAATAAACTTGATTGATTTTTGTATTCAAATAACCAGCCATCGTATCCCTCCTATTCCATAATGAGATGATTTAGTTGATAGCCTAAATTATCTAAGCGATTTTCAGCATCGTTTAATTGTTCGGACATCACGACAATGACCACCGGAACTCCTGATTCAACTTCATACAATAAAGCATCGTGAAGCATCCCCTCTTGCATTGCTTTCGCTTTTAAACCATAAAACAATTGATTATTTGCTAAATTATTAGCAATACCAATAGGACCATGTTGTGAATACATCGTCAAAGCTTCTTGGTTAATTTCTTCATCAAATAATACCCCTTGGAATAAAGCTAGTAATAAATTTGCTAAATCACTCGCTGATGTTTCATTATATTGATTAACGGTCCCAGATAATTCCGTCGCCATATTGTTGACCAAAGTCGTTTGAATAAAACCTAACTCTTGAATTTGTTGATTTACTTTTTCAAGGCCACCTAATGATTCAATTAATAGATCGGTTGCCATATTATCATGAGATTGTAGCATTAATTGAACCAGTACTTTTAAACTATAGCTTTTATCCTGTGGTAAATTAGCTAAAGTACTTCCTGGAATAATTGCTTGTTCAGCAATGTTTACCGTATCTGCTGCAGTTATTTGTTTGGTTTCTATTTGATGAAAATATACTGCTGCAATAAATAATTTTATTAAATCATCGGCCGGTAATACTTCCGTCGCATCTTCTGAAGAAGAAAGTTGACGGTTAGCCGCTTGTACAAAAATGGAACTTGTTTTTGACTGTTCTTTAATAATGCTTATTTGATCCACTATTAAACTTTTCGTTTGGTCGTTAAACTCCGCAATCATATTGGAAGATGATTGTTCTTCGAAACTTTGATTAATTTCTGGCCAAGAGACTTCCGTATCAATAATATATTTTGTTTCTGAGGTACTAGAATCATTAGCCTCTGTTGTCTGATTGGTTTCATTAGCTTCGCTTGTTATTGACGTCATCTCGGTTGCCTCAGTTGTTGTGATGTCTTGAGCCTTGATAGGTTTCTCATTACTAACAATCCATAATGTTAGACTTAAAAATAAAAAAGTAAACTTATTCATGATTTTGATACTCCTTACGTTCCCACCATTCATATTGATGAGGAATCGTGTTATTTTCATCTAAAATACCCGCTACTACTTTGACTAATTGCCACTCCGTTTCATCGATGGCTGGCATAAAAACATCACTCGGAAATTCTCTTTCAATCAACGTTCGGATAATTTGATCGGCATATGGTAAAAATAGCTTAAAAATATCAGCACCACCAATAACCATTAATTCTTGATCTTTAGCTAGTTCAAGTCCTTCCTCTAAACGATGAATAACCGTTAACCCTTCAATGTTTTTTCCATAATTTAAATCGCGCGTCATCACTATTGTTTTTCGACCAGGTAATAGTCGTTGACCCATCGATTCAAATGTCTTACGCCCCATTAACATCGTATGTCCCATGGTCGTTTCTTTGAAAAATTTTAAGTCATTAGGTAAATGCCACGGTAATTGATTTTGATAGCCAATGCCGCCACGTGATTCTTGAGCATAAACAAAACTAATCATTGTTCTTTTCCTTTCTTAAACTGCAATCGGTGCTTTAATCGCTGGATGAGGATGATACCCTTCCAAACGAATCGCATCCGTTTCAATTTGGTCAAAGCCATTGAATCGATCAATAATCAATGTCGGTAAAGCTTTCGGTTCTCTTGTCAATAATAACTTTGCTTGTTCAAGATGATTTTGATATAAATGAGCATCACCTAAAGTATGAACAAACTCTCCTACTCCCAGTCCAGTCTCTAATGCAATTAAATGTGTCAATAACGCGTAACTTGCAATATTAAATGGTACCCCTAAGAAAATGTCGGCGCTTCGTTGGTAAAGTTGACAACTTAATTTTCCATCAATCACATAAAATTGAAATAAAGTATGACAGGGCGGTAAAGCCATGGTTGGAATATCTTCTGGATTCCAAGCGGAAACAATTAAACGCCTAGAATCAGGATTTGTTTTAATTTGTTTAATAACATCTTTAATTTGGTCAAGTGTTTCACCATTGCGTAACTCCCATTGGCGCCATTGTTTACCATATACATCACCAAGTTCACCATATTTATCAGCAAACTTAGCATCTGATAATATTCTTTCTTGAAATAGTTTCATTTGGGTATCATATTCCGCTTTAAACGAAGCATCTTCCAAGACTCTTAACCCAAAATTTGTCATATCTGGGCCTTGATAGTCTTCACTTTTAATATAACGTTCGAAGGCCCATTCATCCCAAATATGATTATTGTGTTCCAAAAGATATTTAATATTGGTATCGCCTCTTAAAAACCATAATAATTCACTTTTAATTAATCCAAATGGCACCCGTTTGGTTGTGACCATTGGAAAACCTTCATTTAAATCAAAACGCATTTGGTATCCAAATAAACTATAGGTTCCCACGCCAGTGCGATCTCCTTTAAAATGTCCATTTTCTAATACTGATTGGACAAGTTGTTGATATTGTTCCATAATAATGCTCCTTTTAATTTCTCGTTGCTAATTCCTCTTGTCTTTCATATAAGACCATCAACGCTTCTTCTTTTTCTTCAAGTTCACGCTGTAAATCCATTAATTTGCCAGCATCGGTCGTGATAGTATTCATTTCTTGTTGGATTTCGTCTAAACGTATTTCCAATTGCTCAATTTCACTTGGCAATTTCTCTAACTCTTTCTTTTCATGATAACTTAATCTTCTGGTTTTCGGTTGATGATCATTCTGACTAGCAACCGTTTCTTGTTTCGGTTCTTCGTCTATTTTAACAGTAGCTTTGGATTCATTATTAGTTTGTAAAGCGGCTTCTTCTAAATATTCAGAGTAACTACCCCAGTAAATATCATAGGCGCCATTTCCCTTAATATTTAACAAATAATCCGTCGTCTTATCTAAGAAATAGCGATCGTGAGAAACGACAAATACCACCCCTTCAAAATTAGCTAAATAATCTTCCAGTACAGTTAAAGTATCAATATCTAAATCATTGGTCGGCTCATCTAATAATAAAACATTTGGTTGCTGAATTAAGAGTGAAAGTAAATAAAGACGACGTCTTTCTCCACCCGATAAATATTGAATTTGTGTACCATGAGTATTTCTTGGAAAATTAAATTGCTCCAATAATTGAGAAGCACTTACTAATGAGCCGTCTTCACGTTTAAAATTATCGGCGATTTTAGTTAAATAATCCAATACTCTAACATCACTAGGCAGATCTTGATCAAGTTGTCGATAATAGGCCATACGCACGGTTTGACCCACTTGGCAAACGCCACTATCAAGCGCATGATAACCGGCTAAAGTATTCAAAAATGTTGATTTCCCCACACCATTTGCCCCGATTATGCCAATACGGTCTCCTTTAACAAAATTCTTAGTATACCCTTCAATCAC
This sequence comes from Globicatella sp. HMSC072A10, assembly GCF_001811625.1. NCBI lineage: Bacteria > Bacillati > Bacillota > Bacilli > Lactobacillales > Aerococcaceae > Globicatella > Globicatella sp. HMSC072A10. Next base: position 64,917 of record NZ_KV805752.1, read on the forward strand.
TTTTTGCCCATTGATAGAGATGGCAATATCTTCTAATTCAATGACACGATTCCCAATACGCTGTTGTTGGAAGTCAAATTCTATTCCTTCAGCTTCTTGATGACGATTCGCAATATTTCCTTTTAACTCCTCGAAACGATCGATACGAGCTTGTTGCTTAGTGGTACGAGCTTTAGCGCCTTTTCTCATCCAAGCTAATTCTTGTTGAAATAATTTATTCTCTTTTTCTTGTACTTTTTGATTAATGGCTGCTTGTTCTGCCCGTTTTATGACATAGGTTTCATAATTCCCAACATATTCAGTTAGTTTTCCATGACGTAATTCAACAATAAAATTAACTGCACGATCTAAAAAATAGCGGTCATGAGTTACTAAAAGTAAGGCGCCGGGATAATTAGCTAAATATTTTTCTAACCATTGAATACTTTTGACATCTAAATGGTTTGTTGGCTCGTCTAAAATTAATAAATCAGGGGATTCAATTAATACTTGGGCAATACCAATTCTTTTTTGCTCACCACCAGAACACTCCCCTACTCGTCGTGATAAATTGGTTAAACCTAATTGTGATAAAATAGCTTTTGCTTTTACTTCTATATCCCAAGCATCTTTTAAATTCATTTCATCACTAACGCGCGTAAATTGAGTTAATAAATCCTCGTCCATTGGATTAGCTTCTAATTGCTCCCGGATTAACTCATATTGTAATAATAGTTGAATGTCTTGAGCTTGGCTATCATAGACCGTTTCTAAAATAGTTTTATTAGGATCCAGTTCTGGATGTTGATCGAGATAAGCTATGGTATATTGATTTGGCTTAGAAATAGTCCCACTATCATAATTATCTAAGCCAGCAATTACTTTTAATAATGAGCTCTTCCCTGTCCCATTGGGACCAATTAAACCAACGCGCTGTCCAGTTCTAATTGACCAGTCAATTTTATCTAATAATGTTTTAGTACCATATGTTTTGGATAATTGTTCAATCTTTAATTCTTTCATGGGCTTCTCCTCGTTTTTTATTCTTGTTCATTATATCATAGTTTTACTTTAATAATGAATGGTATTAGTTTAAGTAAACGTTACAATATGCTATGATTATTGTATTAGAAAAGGAGTGTTGTTATGAAAAAACATCGTAATAAAATTATGTTTTTCGGTTTCTTTATTAATATGATTCTTTTTGGTGTATTAGGTACGACTGGTGTCATTAATATGTATACCAGTACGGCTTTAAGTAGCATTACAAACGTCATGTTGGCATTATTTTTATTTGGTGATCACCTTAAGGAAGAATGGGCTCGCTTTAAAACACAAACAACCTTGAAGAAAATCCTTTGGCTTTCCTTTCTTTTATTTATCATTAACATCTTCGCTAGAACTATTTTAATGACCCTTTTTGAACCTTACTTAGATTTGGAATCATTAGGAATGAACCAACAAGCATTAGAAGAAATGCAAACTCAAATCAACCCTTTATTATTTATTTTCTTTACCGTTATTTCAGCACCTTTAGTTGAAGAGTTAGTCTTTAGAGAGTCTTTAAACGGTTGGGTCAATAAAGCGAACCGCGGACTAGTCGTTATCATGTGGATTGTTTCTACTCTATTATTTGCGGGAGCCCATGTGCTTTCTTTACAAGACTTTCTTATTTATTTACCTTTATCGATTTCTCTACTTTACATGTATGTAAAATTTGACCGAAATATTTGGGGCTCCATTAGTTTTCACTTTGTTAATAATGCCTTATCAGTCATCTTAATGTATTTAGTGCAATTAATACCCCAAGAGTTATTAGAAGAAGCGGCTACTGGATTTATCCAATTATTTAAATAATTAAAAACAGCTTGGACGATTTGAGCAAGAAGTATAAAATCGAATAATTTTCGTTTCGTTCGCCAATTCGTCCTGCATCAAAACGTTGTTAGCTAACTAGTTATTGAACCACCATTAACTACCTCTTAAACAGTGAGCAATATATTTAACAAAGGGATCCCAACTTTTTTATTTTTGACCGAACTTTATTATTAAAGTTCTTTATGAGGTTATATAGATTGATGGTTAACCACATGGTATGCTGGTTCGTTAGGATCAAAAGAAAAAGCAACTACTTCAAACGAGTAGTTGCTTCTTTTTAATTCGCGATTATTTTTTCACTTCACGGTGTAAAGTAATTTTGCGATCTCTTGGGCAATATTTCTTAACTTCTAAACGGTCTGGGTTATTACGTTTATTTTTGTTTGTTAAATAGTTACGTTCGCCACACTCTGTACATTCTAAGTTAATGTTTACGCGCATTTTGTTCCCTCCAAACTGTTTGGTAATTTGTTTCATCGAACAGTACCAAACAATTATAACATTGTCTATTTTTAAAAACAATACATTTTCAGAAAATATTGTAACTTTCAGCAAGTTTCCTTAAGCTGGCAAATTTCAAGTTTAAATTAGCCAGCG
>NZ_KV805753.1:0-202 GCF_001811625.1 Globicatella sp. HMSC072A10
CGGAGAAAACTTCACGATATTTCTTGATTTTGCTTGGTTCTTCAATTGTGACCACTACATTCATCTCACTCAGCTCTGGGTCTTCTTTGAAGAAGTAACCGGGATGAAAGCTGTAAGCTGATGTGGATTCCATGCCGATGACGATTCGATCAAAGTGATAGTCCTGATAGGCTTGAAGAATCCATTCTTTCAGTTCAGTGGC
>NZ_KV805754.1:0-327 GCF_001811625.1 Globicatella sp. HMSC072A10
TAGTTCATTGAAAACTGAATAACAAAACAAACCATATTGATTATTTTAACAGGAGTAATCAATATAGATTATATAATTTCAAGAGAAAGATATAATAAACCGAGAATTGACCGAGTCTATATAATAATATAGAGAAAATAAGAGTAAAGGGGAAGAGCCTTTACGAGCGCAAAAATGTGGTTAAGAAACAAAGGGCGCACGGTGAATGCCTTGGCACTAGGAGCCGATGAAGGACGTGACGAACGACGAAACGCTTTGGGGAGCTGTAAGTAAGCTATGATCCAGAGATATCCGAATGGGGGAACCCACTGCTAAATGCAGTACGCG
>NZ_KV805755.1:0-2055 GCF_001811625.1 Globicatella sp. HMSC072A10
TCGTGGACCATTTTTCGGTTGACATTTACATTTTTGTTGATTAGATTAAATTCATATTAAATTTAAAATTTAATTTAACAATCAGAAAGGTATTTCAAAGGGGATAGCACCTAATATTTTTCTTGCTTTATTCAGCTTTTTCAGAATGTTTAATTTTATTATTGAAGGGTAGTTTTATATTGCAAATTGAATTTAGTAAAGGTTGCTATGTCTTCTATTAGTATTGCTAGTTAACTACTAAAAATAATTATGATATTTATATGGATAGGTATCTACTAAAAGTACCATTGATTTATGAGTTTACAACACTTCATATCATATGTAACTTTTCAATGTAAACATTTCATTACTGTTAAATTTGATGAGACAGTAAAATCGATGAGACAGCTAAACTAGAGTGCATTTTCAAAATATGTGTCACACGAATTTTATAATCAATAAGCTTCATTACACAAAAAGACCACTACCCAATCAATTAGGTAGTAGTCTATGAATGCTATTTTAATGACTTAGCTGTCTAATTTTTGAAGATTTGATTACTCATGTTCACGTTTTGAACGAAACACGAAGAATCCTCCTGCCAATAATCCAATACCAATAGTGGTTGTAACAATCTTATTCATGATTGACTCACCAGTATTTGGTAAATGTTTACGATTATTTGGTTTATTTGGTGTGTTTGGTGTTGTTGGTTTATTTGGTGTTGTTCCACCCGGTGTTGTCGTTTCTTCAGCACCTGCTGTAGTTGTTCCCTCTTCACCTGGTTTTGTCGTTTCCTCTTCACCTGATGTGGTCGTTTCCTCTTCTCCTGGTGTTGTTGTTTCCTCTTCACCTGGTGTGGTCGTTTCTTCTTCTCCTGGTGTCGTTGTTTCCTCTTCACCTGGTGTTGTTGTTTCCTCTTCTCCTGGTGTCGTTGTTTCCTCTTCTCCTGGTGTGGTCGTTTCCTCTTCACCTGGTGTGGTCGTTTCTTCTTCTCCTGGTGTCGTTGTTTCCTCTTCACCTGGTGTCGTTGTTTCTTCTTCACCTGGTGTGGTCGTTTCCTCTTCACCTGGTGTTGTTGTTTCTTCTTCACCTGGTGTGGTCGATTCTTCTGTTGTTTCAGTGACAATACTTGTTTCCGTTTCAACGGTTGTAGTATTGTTATTGAAGTTTGTTATAGTGAACAACACTGGTTTATCATTTGGTAAGTTAAAATGATATTGTTCATTTGTGAAATCATAGCCAGCTGGCGCTGCCGTTTCAACAAAGTAATATTCACCTTCAACTAAATCTTTTACTTGTACTAATCCACTTGCATCAGTTTTATACGAACCAATCTTAACTTCTTCAATTCTTTCGACTGGTGCTGCCGTTGTGGTTGCTTCCGTTGTCATTGCAGTTTTCTCTGCTAACTTCGCGACCACTTGTTCTTGTAATTGAACAATTTGTGCATTTAAACTTTCGATTTCTGCTGAATGATCAATTACAGTTGGAGCTTCCGTAACAGGGTCAATATACACTTCTGTTACATAGCTTTCTTCAATAATTGTACCATCTTCAGCCGTAACTTCTGGAACTATTGATGTTTCAACAATCGGTTCAACTGATTCTGAAGAAATCACCGTTCCGTGTTCTGATTCTAAAACAGCTACTTGATTTTGTAGATTAGCAATCTGTTCATTTAACGCTTCGATGGCTGCATCAACTTCAGATGTATCAACTGCTGCTGGTTCAACTGTTACTGGTGCATCCTCTACAATCGTTTTAACGATTCGATACAATTCAAAAGTTACACCTTTAACGGCATTACCATGTTGATCAATTTTCTTAATAGAAGCATCATACAACTCTGGTTGAGGTGCCTCAGTTGATGAAGTTGTATCTGTTACTGTCACTGTCACAATCGAAGTAGTTGTTTCAGAAGATGTTGGTTCTTCCGTTGTTGTTTCGCCAGTTGTCGTTGTTTCTTCTTCAGAAGTCGTTTCCTCTGTTGTTTCAGAAGTCGTTTCCTCAACAGTAGTTTCTGTTGTCGTTGTTGTCTCTTCTGGTGTTGGTGTACCTGGGACTTCGTTCTCA
>NZ_KV805756.1:0-267 GCF_001811625.1 Globicatella sp. HMSC072A10
GAATTACGATTACCCAGTATTCGGAAAATGGTACAAGAAGAAGGAACATTTCGCAATCCAACCGACGCCTTTACGGTTCTTCTTCAAGTCTTAGAACAGGAAAAGAATGACCGCTTTATTCGGTCAAAACAAAATCGAATACGTATCGCTAACTTTCCACAAAAGAAATTGTTAGAAGAGTTAGTCATAGATGCTTTACCAGAACAAGCACAGCAAAAGTTACCCCATCTTAAATCGTTAGATTTTATTAAAGAGGGACAAAATGTG
>NZ_KV805757.1:0-13495 GCF_001811625.1 Globicatella sp. HMSC072A10
TCAAGATTATGTTCAATCTCATTAAGACGCAGATTGAGGCCACTTCACCACTGGGCTATTAATTAGCAAGCCATCACTTATTTTCTATCTTTGATGACAATATTATGTAACAAATAAAAAACACGTTGAGCACTTGATTTTGTGTGTTCAACGTGTTTTTGTCCGATTAGGATTTATTTTCGGTGGTAGGCAAGAAGTAGTCATTAAAATGATTTCCACTAAATTTGCCACTCCACCACTGCTTTTTAATTAGCGCGCAATAACTTGACTGGATTTACAATGTTGATGCTTTACCTCTTTATGACGCCGTTTGAGACCACTCGACTCAGCGCTTTTTATTAACGAGCAATTACTTGATTGAATATCTTAAGTTATTGTCCAAGTGCTCATTTGCTTGATTTGATCAATTATTTGTCTAATGTATATTATTCTTTTTCAATAGAGTCAGCTTCTTCATCCTGATCAATGTTTGTCATAGAATTATTAGACGATATTTCTTTAGAGTTATCATTAGGTGCTGTGTCATCTGAATCAGTCGGGTCTTCATTCGCGTTATGATGAGGTGCTGTGTCATCAGATTGAGTCAGATTTTCATTCGTATTATCTTTGTGTGTATCATCGTCTGATTGTGACACTTTATCTTGTTGGTTGGTTTCGTCTTTAGTTTTTTCTTTAGCTAAACGTTCTTCGTATTGACGTTTTATTTTGGCTAAAGCTTCTTCTTTGGTATCAATTGGTTTTAAATCGTTAAAATAGGGATCGACGTCTTTGACAATGTCATGACGTTTCAATTTATTAAACTCATCACCGGTAAAAATATCAGGTGAGATAATGATTTTTTTTGGATTATCATCATCTTTTTCCATACGATTTTCAGGTTCAATATAATCAAGCTCTGGGAAATAATTATTGAACTTTGATAGATCTCCGGGCTTTTCTTCAGTAAGACTTAATAAAAACTCTTTAACAAAAAGGGTATGACGTATTACCATTTGGTAAAGGTAAATCATCAAGAAAACACCTAATGCAAAAAAGCTACCGACAAAACCCGGAACAAAGATTTTCACAATTTGAATTAAAACATAAGGTGCAAAGCTAATTGCCATCGTCAATTTAATCCGTTGCCAAAAACTAAAGGGTGTTGAGATACGATGATTTAAACCAGTCGTCACAAGTGTGAGTAGTAATATTAACAATACATATGTTAGTAAGTTGACCACAAAATAACTAATCCATTGTGAAAAGAGTGTAATGTAAGGATGTTCATTCAAGGCATTTAATAAACGGATTAAAGTTGCTTTCGAAACAAAACCTGACTCTGTCTCACTTAAACGATAAAATTGCCCGCCAACCTTAGCAAAAGCACTGTTTTTAAACAGATAAAGATTGATAAAGGTATTGGAATCAATGGCTTTTGCTTTGTCCTTTTCGAGTGTAATATCATCTAATTGTTTGTTAGATTCAATCGAATCATCAATAACCAATTGAAAATTTTTCGAACGATAATAAAGTGGTTTTTCATTTTCAGCGAGTTGTAATTGGCCATTAATATATTGATATTCCGGAACAAAAGTAGCAGCATTGGCTATATTTTGTGAAATTTCATTAAAATAAGATTGAGTTCCAATCGTCATTGACGTGGCCGCTATCATGATCGCGACGATGGCTAGGTGGCGTAATTGTCTAAATTTCACCGCAATGATTTGAATAAATAAACGTGGTTCTTTATAGGCTTTCAATAAAAATTTAAAGATGTTTTTCTTCATTTAAATCTCCATTCTTTTTATAAATATAAACTGATAATTGAATAAGACATACAATTCCTAATCCAATAATACTAAGTATCGTACCATACTTAATTGACTTAGGTAAATAATTTAATTCTATTTGATGTTCACCTTGAGTTAAGTCAATGGATAATAAAGTATTATTAAGCACGGAATGGGTTTGAACAATGTTCCCATCGACTTTTACTTGCCAGTTTTCATCATATGGGATAGTAAATAGTAACTGACCAGTTGTTTGTTTAAAGTCTATCTTACCACGAATCGTTGTATTTGAAAAATGTTCGATATTAAATAGATTGGTTTGTTTAGATTGTACCATTTGTTGGTAACGCTCATTATCAAACTCATAAAGTGCGATTTGATTAGCTTTTAATTCTTCTTCTAATAAAGTAACCTCAAAAAGATGAGTCTGATTTTTTTGCTGAAAAGCAGCATTAGTCACTTGTCTTTGTCTAAAAGGGGAACTGAAATGATAGTCGAATTTATCTAACGTTAGTTTGACATTTTCATGATCATATTGGCTAGGCAATGTAAAGTAATAGGGATTATCTGATTCAGTTTTAAATTGATATTGGATTGTTCCTTTTTCTTTTTCTAAGACATCGTTAATAAAAGAATGATAGGTAAAATAGTTGCCTTCGGTTTTATCCGTGATACTCACATTAATTAAATTGGTCTGTGCCAATGCTTTTTTGATGAAATAAGGTTGTCCTGAACCTTCGAAATCAATTAATCTCAATAATAGCTCTTGATTTGCGATAGGATCATGTTTTTTAAAGGTACTAGAATCATCAAGAATTTGATTTGACACTTCAATACCCAAACCAAATCGTTGCTCATTTTCATAAACATTAACCCGTTGATAGTGCTTCACTAAAGAGTATTGTTGCACATCAAAATCACTAGTGCGTGCAGAAAGTGAATATTGTTCATCGGTCAGTTGTTCATTGGCTTCGATATTGGCTTCCAATAAATATTTAATATTAAAAAAGTCATCTGTGAAGAGAGTGCCATTGGCATAGGTAGCATTGCCGCTCGTTTCAGGTAAACCTAAATAGCCAAATAAACTGTTAGTCGCAGCTTCAATCGTTGAACTAAAATTATCTAATCCATAATAATGTGCAAAGAAAGCTTCGTCTTTTGTGCGAGCAAAATTTTTATGAATACGATAAAATTCATTTTGCGATGGTTTTAATGGTGTGGTTGTTTCTACTAAAAGATGGGTATAGTCTTGATATTTACTTTGATCGACATAGCTCATTTGTTGGATAATCTGAACGCCATTAATAAATAAATCGATTACTACCACCATAACCAAAACGATTTCTTTATAGTGCCATGTCATACTATTCGTTTCAAATAATAAAATGAGAATAAAAGCAAAGATCATTGTTAATAAAATATTATGAGTTGTAAGATAAAAATAGTCTGCTTGATGCATTAAATAATAAAAGCAAAAACTACTAAATAAAACAATTATGATTAAGGTTTGCAAAATAGTAGGTTGCTTAAATTTTATTAACGGCACCGTCTCAAGAGCTAAGTAAATCATGAAAAAGGTAATTAGAAATGAATAACGATAAGGGTACCAAATTGGGTCTTGACCCCCATGAAAAAGCTGGTTAGGCACTTTAAAATATAAATTGATTGCGAAAAACAGTAGGATGATGAATGCTGTTATTTTTTGAGAAAGTTTGATTTCTTTGTTTATAAAATAAAAGACAAATAAAATAAGAATGAGGGCACCGGCATATAAGGGTGGCGCACCTTCCTTAATTTCATCAAAAATAAAACTGCTTGAAAATAATTTTGAAATTAAAGTCATCCCATCCATCGTTGTTTCAAAAGACCATTCAAAATTGCTATTGGCGCCTTTACTGGTTAATAAATAGTAAAAAGCAGGAACGAGAGTAATACCGGCTAAACTAGTAGCTAATAAAGAAGTTCCTACAAATTTAAGATATTGAATGATTCTGTTTTTAAATGAAACGCCTTCTGTTGCCGATAATAAGTAAATTGTAAAGAGACTTAAAAAGATGCAAATCATATAACCGATATAGTAATTAATCATGAGCATCGCTGTTAAAGCAATCAGATAATGTAGATAAGAAGTTCCTTTTAGAAGCTTATCAAGACCAATCACAATAATCGGCAGCAAGATGAGGCCATCTAACCACATAATATTTAAGGCATAAACCATAGTGTAGCTCATAAAAGCATAGCTTAAACTAAAACTCAGACTCATTAGCATTGAAGCTTTAAATTGATAGCGACAGCAATACATAAAACTTAAACTCATCGCTAGTAGTTTTAAATAAGTAATTATTGTTACAGCTAAATCTAATTGTTCTTGTTTAAAAAGCAAAAAAATCAGGTTAAAAGGACTCATTAAATAATAAGCCCATAAACCAATCATTTCACCGCCAATACTTTTTTGAAAACTATAGATGAAAAGAGAAGGGTCTTTTAATAGCGCTTGTCGATAGGCACTATAGAAATCAATATATTGTTGACCTAAATCAATTGTTAACATTGTCTTATGGCCAAAAGGAATAAAATTAAAAATAATAGCAATACAAGAAAAAATTGAAGTAAAGACTAGAAAGTTAATAAAATAAGGTATAAATGATTTGGATTTCAAGGTTTTTTTTCCTCCAAAATAGAATATCTATATTATAGCAAAACACTACTTAATCAACAATTATCAGTTAAATTCATGAAAAGTTCATCAAAAGATAATAATATTTTATTCCCCAAAGATTAAATAGTTTGTTATAATGGTAAATGATTATTCTGAATCAAAATAAGTAACAGAATTGAGTGACACTATGGCTAAATACAAATTGAAAAAAAATAAGAATAATTCACATATTCCCAAACGCTTAAATATTTTGTTTTTTGCAGCATTTTTAAGTTTTGCGGCATTATTTGTGAGATTAGGATATTTACAACTTTATAAAGGGGACACCTTCTTGTCGATGGTACAAAAGACAGAATCGACCTTAACGACAGGTTCAGTACCACGAGGCATGATTTATGACAGCCAAGGCCGAATCTTGGTGGGGAATCATCCTGAAATGGCAATACTTTTCACGCGTGATACCGATTCAAAAGTTGCCCCTTCAGATTTAGTGGACTTAGCACGTAAATTAGCTTCTTTAATTGATATTCCAACTCAAGGATTATCTGAGCGTGATTTAAAAGATTATTTTATTATCAATAATGAATCAACGGTTAATAGTCGACTCACTAAAGAGCAAAAGCAATTAACGGGTTCAGCCTTTTATAAAGAACAATTAAATGCCGTGAAATCAGAAGAATTAAATTATTCTGATGGTGAGAAAAAGGTAATAGCTTTATTTAAAAACATGAATAGTGCTTATGCATTATCAACGGTAACAGTAAAAAACCAAAATGTGACGCCACAAGAAATTGCACGTGTCAGTGAACAATTAGGTTCTTTACCTGGCATTTCGATTGGTACCGATTGGCAACGAACGTATCCTCAAAATGGTTTATTACGTTCCATCTTAGGTCAAGTTTCAACAGAACAGCGCGGACTCCCTAGCGAAAGAGCTAATGAATTAATAGCTAAAGGTTATGCGATGAATGACCGTGTAGGAATTTCGTTTTTAGAACAACAATATGAAGATGTATTACGAGGAACTAAATCCATTTCAACAGTCGTAACCGATTCGACCGATGACATTTTATCAAATCAACAAATTTTTGAGGGTTCTAAAGGCGATAATCTGGTATTAACGATTGATACAGCCTTCAATGCAAAATTAGACCAAATTGCTGAAAATGCCTTGAAAAACATGGACAATCAAGGATTAAATGACCGTGTTTATATCGTCGCAATGGATCCTAATAATGGTGATATTTTAGGTATTGCTGGTAAAAAGTTTGAATATGATGAAAATACCGACTCTTATACGGGTAAAATTATCGATGATGCCCTAGGTGCTATTAATACAAGTTACGGAATGGGGTCGTCTGTAAAACCGGCAATGGTTGCTATGGGATATTTAACCGGAGTCATAAACACAACCAACAATACCATCGTCGATGAACCTATGAAATTCCAAGCCTCTCAAGAAAAAAGTTCCGTTTTTAACCGTACTGGAGAAGTACCGATTACAGACATTCAAGCCTTACAATTATCATCTAACATTTACATGATTAAGATGGCGATGATGATTGGTGGACAATCTAGTTGGGAACAAAACGGTCAATTAACGATTTCACCTGATACTATTAATATTATGCGTAAGTATTTTGCAGAGTTTGGTTTAGGAACTCAAACCGGTATTGATTTACCAAGTGAATCAGAAGGATACACGCCTTATAGTTCCCAATTAGTATCGGCTCTTGATTTATCTTATGGACAGTTTGACTTATATACACCATTACAAATGGCTCAATATGTTTCAACGATTGCGAATAATGGTATCCGTTATTCACCAAGATTAGTGAAAGAAATACGGAGTACAGATGCCAATGGTGAATTAGGTGGCGTAAAAACTTCGATTGATCCTAAAGTAATGAATGTGGTCCAATTACCAAATGAAGCATTTGATCGTATACACGAAGGGATGTACCAAGTGTCCCATACGGATCAAGGGACAGCACGTTACTATTTCTTAAATTATCCAGTCAAAGTCGGTTCTAAGACAGGGACTACCGAAGCTTTTTATTCTGGACCTATTCAATATGCACAAAACCAACCGGTAACGAATGCGACATTTATCGGTTATGCGCCATATGATAATCCAGAGATTGCGATTACTGTTGTTGTACCATATTTAGAAGAAGCGGCCACTGGGCGCCAAAGTACCCATATTGCTCATCAAGTCATGAATGCTTACTTTGAAATGCAGGCTGAGACGAAAGATACGATCAAAACATATATGGAAGCTCACCCAGAGTTAGAATAGTATCATATAGAAGATTATAAAAATATCGTAATATAAGAGATTTACTAAGAACGTAGGTTTTTGCTAAATCTCTTTTTTGATCTTATCAGTATCATGGAGGCTTATATTAAATCAATTGACAATTAATATAATAAAGACTAAAATAAAAGATGTGTGAAAGCACATTTTTTAATTATTTAACTTCAATTTTTTTGAAATGAAATAAAATATAATAATGATACGGAGGTGACTCTTATGGACTTAGTGTCAATCGCCTTCGCTATCGTTGCTTTAATAATCGGATTAGTTTTAGGGATTTTTATTCAAAAGAAAAATGATGAAAAACGTGTCGATGGCGCAAAAGCAAATGCAGAAGCCATTGTGGATGATGCGATTAAACAAGCGCAAAATCTAAAACGTGAAGCATTATTTGAAGCGAAGGAAGATAACTTAAAGTTCCGTAATGAGGTTGAACAAGAATTAAAAGAACGACGCAATGAAGCAACTAGATTAGAACAACGTTTGATGCAAAAAGAAGAAAATTTAGACATCAAAAGTAACAATCTAGATAAGCGCGAATTAAATCTTGAGAAAAAAGAAACGGAATATACCAAACGCCAAGAAGCAATATCTGAAAAAGAAAAACAAGTTCAAGTATTAATCGATGAACAAAAGCTTGAATTAGAAAGAGTAGCGACTCTTTCAAGACAAGATGCCAGAGAGATTATTATGTCTGAGACTGAACAAGAATTATCTAATGAAATTGCTATTATGGTCAGAGATTCAGAACAAAAAGCCAAAGATGAAGCAGATCGTAATGCTAAAAACATTATTTTACAAGCTATTCAAAAATCTGCAACTGATTTAGTAGCTGAGAATACTGTGACCGTTGTACACTTACCAAGTGATGACTTGAAAGGACGCATTATCGGGCGTGAAGGACGTAATATTCGCACATTAGAAAGTTTAACTGGTATCGATTTAATTATTGACGATACACCAGATACTGTCGTCTTAAGTGGGTTTGATCCAATCAGACGACAAATTGCTAAAATTGCCTTAGAGCGATTAATTCAAGATGGACGTATTCATCCTGCTAGAATTGAAGAAATGGTGGATCGTGCGCGTAAAGAAATTGATGAAAAAGTACGTGAAATTGGTGAAGAAGCAACATTTGACGTTGGCGTACATTCGCTTCATCCAGACATCATTAAAATTTTAGGACGCTTGTCATTTAGAACTAGTTATGGACAAAACGTTTTAAAACATAGTATTGAAGTAGCTAAATTAGCGGGAGTGATGGCTGGAGAATTAGGCGAAGACGTTGCTATGGCCAAAAGAGCAGGACTTTTACACGATTTAGGTAAAGCACTTGACCATGAAATCGAAGGATCTCACGTTGAAATTGGTGCCGAAATCGCCAATAAATACCACGAACCTGAAATTGTAGTAAATTCAATCGCATCTCATCATGGTGATACTGAACCGACCTCACCAATTGCAGTATTAGTAGCTGCTGCTGATGCCTTATCTGCCGCAAGACCAGGTGCAAGAAGTGAATCACTTGAAAACTATATTCGTCGTCTAGAGAAATTAGAAGAAATTTCTAACAGCTATGATGGTGTTTCTCATAGTTATGCTATTCAAGCTGGGCGTGAAGTCAGAGTAATGGTAAAACCACAAGAGTTAAATGATGCTCAAGCGATCAAAGTTGCGCGAGATATCAAAAATAGAATTGAAGCAGAAATGAATTATCCAGGAAATATTAAAGTGACGGTTATACGCGAAACGCGTGCTGTTGAGTATGCAAAATAAATCGAAGAATTGAGACGGGAAGAACAGTAGTTCTAATCCCGTCTTTTTTTGAAACATTAAGTTAGTAACCAATTTAGGAGCTAACGTAAGTCATATTAACTGTTGTAGACAAATGGGTGCTATCTTTTTTAGTAGAACAATCAAATCTTATCCTTGTTATCACTCTATGAAAGAGGTATTAACTTGACAATTCTAAAAATGAAAATTAAAGCTTTTAATCCCATGTGGACGATTATGAAAGAGCAATGAAATGAATGAATTTTTCGAGATTATGTTCAAACTTGTTAAGACGCAGTTTGATGCCACTCAACCACTGCCCTTGAATTAAATAGATATGCCTGAACAGAATTTTAAAAGTTTTTGCGCAGCCTCAACACTTGTGGTTTCTCGTGCCGCAAATGATTATTTTGCCACGGGTTCTTTTAGTGAAAGATTTAAAATAATGAAACCAGCAATAAATAAAAACGTTAATGATGCCACGGCATATTGTTGATTACCAGTAAAAGACGTAATTAAAGAAACGATTAACGTTCCAAATATTGAAGCACCTTTTCCACAGATGTCAAAGATACCAAAATATTCTCCTGATTTTTCATTAGGAATGATTTTAGCAAAATAGGAACGTGATAATGCTTGAATTGCTCCTTGGAACATCCCAACCGCAATTGCTAGAATCCAAAACTCATATAATTGATCCAATTGAATGGCATATAATGCGATTAAACCATAAGCAATAATACAGATTTTTATTAAGGTTTCTGTTTTATATTGATGAGAAATTTTTGAAAAATAGAGTGCAGCTGGAAATGCTACTAATTGCGTAACTAATAAAGCTAAAATTAAACCGGTGGAATCTAAACCTAAAGAAGTACCATAAGCTGTAGCCATATTAATAATTGTATAGACACCGTCAATATAAAAGAAGAATGATAATAAAAACAGACTGATTTTACGGTCTTTAATAATTTGCTGTAAGGTTGCCCATAATTGTTGGAACACTTGATTGGCGTTATTTTCAGTGTTGATATGTTTTTGTTCATAGGTTTTAAGGAGTGGAATTGAAAATAAGAACCACCATAAAGCGTTAATTACAAATGCAGCAATCGTAGCATGAAAAGTTGAGATACCAAGCATGTCTTTACCAAAAATTATCGCGATACTAATGACAAAAGGAATCGTACTACCGACATATCCCCAAGCATAACCATGAGAGGAAATACGATCCATCCGTTCAGGAGTGGTAACATCGGTTAACATACTGTCATAGAAAACTAAAGATGAATTATAAAAGACCTTCGTTAAAACATAGGCAATGAGAAAAGATAACCAATGTTGAAAGAATGGCATTAAGATACAACCAATTGAACCGAAAACTAACATTATTGTGAACCAGCGTTTACGATGACCGTGACTATCCGATTTGGCCCCTAAAATAGGCCCTAAGATTCCAACGATAATCGTGCTAATAGTGACGGCATAACCCCAATACGAAAAATAGACATCTTCTGATAAACCCTTATTCTCAGCTAAAGTATTGAAGACAATCGGAATGATAGTAGTAGCTAATAGGGTAAAAGCACTATTTCCAACATCATATAAAATCCAATTTTTTTCTAATTTTGTTAAATCTTTCATAGTTTATTCTCCATCATAATTTATTTTAAATGCATCAGCCAACGCGTGTCCGTTCATTAAATATTGAAATACATTATCAATTAAAGCCGGGGACTTGTTCAAGGTAGTTTCAAAAATAACATCCAATTGAGGATTAGCAGTCGCCGCTTCCTTAAAAGGAGTTTGCAAGATAATGAGAGACTTAAAGTTAGAAAACCCAGTAAAATTAAGTAAAGATATTAAAAAATTCTCTTTAATTTGTGATTCGCTATGAAAAAACCACTTAATATAACGAAAGAAACGAATACCTAAATTAACATTTTGTGGTGTTCCTTTTCGGTAATGAGTATAAAATTTGGGTATTACCGTTTTAAAACCTGGCTCTTTCGCAATAAGATTTTCTAGTTTGAATTTAAAGGGATTTTTCTGGTCTTTGATTAAATAGTAACGGTCCAATTCTGTTTCAACATTTAAGTGAGAAAATTCTCCTTCACTTAGTTGATTTACAAGTGGATGTATATTTGAATCAAGCAAGTAGTGACAAAGACTGCCAATAAAATAAGCCATCTCAGGGGAATTCCATTCGCAATCGTGGAGCATCTCTTTTTGATTCTCAATAAAATTTATCCCAGACTCTTTATGAATAATCATTCCAGGGCTATCTGGTTTCATCAAGGTTAAAGGATTAAAGAAAAAAATATCTGGGCCTTGTTGACCTAATAAATAATAATCTCGATGTGTTTCGGCAATAATTTTATATTGCTCAGGTAGTAATTCAAGCAATTGTAAACCAAAGCGATGATGGGTATAAATACTGGCCATAGAATCAATCCTTCCATATATTATAATAAATTAATCATAACACGATTTAGTCGTCGATAGATAGAATAGATTGTAAACAAAGTGTAAATTTGAATAGAAAAAAAGAAGCATACAAATTGAAAAACGTAAATGATAATATTTATTAATAAGTATAGGAAAGAAGGGTTATTATTACAGGTTTTTAAAAAAATTTGTTATAATATTGTCAATAAGTGAGGTGAGGATAAATGATTTGGCTATTTTTGGGAACAGCGCTTTTAACGCTAGCGTTATTTTTAAAATTTAAATGGCTAAATGTTGTAGTGGCTGTCGGTCTTTTTGCAGTATATTTTGATGTATTGAATCAACCGATTTTCGATTATATTATTTTTCTAATCGGGGTGGCATTTTTAATTATTGAATTGTATATTCCGGATTTTGGCATTGTGGGTATTTTAGGTGTTATCACCATTATCTACTCATTAGCTGAACAAGTCAGAGATATTCCTGATTTAATTTTATTACTATTAGCACTAGTAGGTTTGGTATTAGCAGTAAGTTTTATAGCTTATCAAGCGGGATTAACATTACAAATCTCACCTCAATTTGTTTTAAATAAAGCAATTGGCAAACAGGTTGATGAAGATACTTTAGTTAGCTATGGTAAATTAATAAATGAAACAGGTCTCGTTATCGAAGATTTAAGACCAGTTGGTAAAATTAAATTAGACTCAGATCAACAAGTTTACGAAGTGATGAGTGAAGAAGGTATGCTTGAAGCTAGTCAGCCTGTATACATTTCAAGGGTCAAAGGGACCCAGCTTTATGTGAGAAAAAATTGATAGTTAAATGATTGCTTAGAAAAATAGATGAATAGTAAAAGGAGTGGAAAAAATGGGAGAAACAACCATCGTTTCGATAGTTATTATTGCTGTTTTGGCGATAATATTTATTGCTTTGTTCTTTAGATTTGTACCAGTAGGATTATGGATTACAGCCTATTTCTCTGGTGTGAAAGTTGGGATTGGGAATTTAGTTGGGATGCGTCTACGACGAGTTGTACCCTCATATATCATTACCCCCCTTATAAAAGCAACTAAAGCCGGTTTAAAAATCAGTACAGATGAACTTGAAGCACACTATTTAGCGGGCGGTAATATTAATTTAGT
Organism: Globicatella sp. HMSC072A10; assembly: GCF_001811625.1. Classification (NCBI taxonomy): domain Bacteria; kingdom Bacillati; phylum Bacillota; class Bacilli; order Lactobacillales; family Aerococcaceae; genus Globicatella; species Globicatella sp. HMSC072A10. The sequence continues at coordinate 12,106 of NZ_KV805757.1, forward strand.
AGTCGATGCACTAATTGCCGCTCAAAGAGCTAATATTGATTTAGAATTTGAGCAAGCAGCAGCTATTGATTTAGCAGGGCGTAATGTTTTTGAAGCAGTACAGGTCTCCGTTAATCCTAAAGTAATTGAAACACCAATCATTGCTGGGGTTGCGATGGATGGTATTGAAGTAAAAGCAAAAGCTAAAGTAACAGTGAGAGCTAATATTGAGCGTTTAGTTGGGGGTGCTGGTGAAGAAACTATCATTGCCCGTGTTGGAGAGGGGATTGTAACGACCGTTGGTAGTGCGCCAAAACATTCAATCGTTTTAGAAAATCCAGACTCTATTTCGCAAACTATTTTAAGAAAAGGATTGGATTCCGGTACCGCATTTGAAATTCTATCGATTGATATCGCGGACGTGGATGTAGGTCGTAATATAGGAGCAAAATTACAAGCAGATCAAGCAATTGCCGATAAGAAGATTGCACAAGCCAAAGCCGAAGAACGTCGTGCCTTCGCTGTTGCTCAAGAACAAGAGATGTTGGCCGAAGTTCAGCGTATGAGAGCTAAAGTAGTAGAGGCTGAATCAGAAGTTCCTTTAGCTATTGCTGAAGCATTCAAAAAAGGTAATTTAGGTGTAATGGACTATTATCAAATGCAAAATATAAAATCAGATACTGCGATGCGTGATTCAATTGCCAATCCAACTATTCAAAATGAAAATGAATAGGGGCGATGAACCATGGAAATATTTCTATTGATTCTCATCTACTTTTGGTTTATTAATACTAAATCAAAAGAAAAAAAGTTTGATATAGTAAAAAAGCTGGAAGTTGATGAAGAAAAGTTAAGTGAAAAAACCAAAAATGCGATTGAAGCAGCCGAACGTTCGATGAATCAACTAAAAAGCAATTTAAAAGAAAACCAAAAAAAAGAAACAAAGAAAAATAGAAAAAGAAAGGTTTTAGAAGAGTTCGCGATTGATAGTGAAATGAAACAACTTTCTATAGACGAAGATCAATCCTTGATGGATGAATTAGAAAGCGACGAAAATATAACACTTGTCAATCAATCGTTGAATCATGAATCGTTAGACGCTAGAGATTCAGAAGAAGAATCAATCGAAGACTATTTAACAAAGGATATTGATTATTTCGAGTCAATGGCAGATGATTTAATTGAAGATGAAGAAGATACACTACAAGTGGAAAGAACAAAGCATCATCAATTTAAACAGCATCCGTATCAACGAATGTTACGATCTGGTAAAGTTAAAGACGCTATCGTCATGAGCGAAATAATGAGACGGCCACAAGACCGAAAACAACGTAAATAAGACCTAAAAACCGATTACGATTCGAAGTAATCGGTTTTTTTGAAAAAAATGTAAAAATAAAGTAAAAAAGGT
>NZ_KV805758.1:0-918 GCF_001811625.1 Globicatella sp. HMSC072A10
GAAATGGCTCACTTTTAACTTGCGAAATACAGTCGTCAATTTGAAAGTTATCTTTTGGCACAACAAAGAAGCTGGTATGAGTTCTTTATGGACGTCTTAGTGGCTGGTGGTGTGATGAAACGTCTTGACCTCGCTATCAATGATAAAACTGGGATTTTAAATATTCCTAACCTCACAGAAAAATGTAGACAGGAAGAATGTATTTCAGTTTTCCGTAGTTTTAAAAGCTATCGTAGTGGTGAGTTGGTACGCAAAGATGAAAAAGAATGTATGGGAAATACACTCTATATCGGTTCACTCCAAAGCGAAGTCTATTTTTGTATCTATGAAAAAGACTATGAACAGTTCAAGAAAAACAATATTCCCATTGAAGATGCAGACGTAAAAAATCGTTTTGAAATTCGATTAAAAAATGAGCGTGCCTATTATGCAGTACGTGATTTATTAGTCTATGACAATCCAGAGCGTACTGCCTTTAAAATTATCAATCGCTATATCCGTTTTGTAGATAAAGACGATACAAAACCCCGTTCTGATTGGAAACTCAATGAAGAATGGGCTTGGTTTATTGGAAGCAACCGTGAACAATTAAAATTAACGACAAAACCAGAACCATATTCTTTTCAACGGACGTTGAACTGGCTGTCTCATCAAGTCGCACCTACTTTAAAGGTAGCCATGAAATTAGATGAAATCAATCAAACACAGATTATCAAGGAAATTTTGGATAATGCCAAACTAACGGAACGACATGAGAAGATTTTAAGACAACAGTCAGTAAACGATAAGGAAATAATCACTTAGTACTTTCCTGTAAATTAAATAATTGTAAAAAAGAAAGGAGAATTTTTATGAATTTTGGACAAAACCTTTATAACTGGTTTCTATTATAAAAGTTACAATAAGATTACCCAATTT
>NZ_KV805759.1:0-3459 GCF_001811625.1 Globicatella sp. HMSC072A10
TCCGTGACCCACACCATTTGACAAAGAGCCTAGAAAACGATGAGGTGTTTGATTATTTATTCAGTGATTATAATTTAACGATATTAGTCGCTTGTAAACCACGTTGACCTTTTTCAATGTCATAAGACACTTGTTGGCCTTCTTCTAATGATTTAAATCCAGAGCCTTGAATTTGAGAGAAATGTGCAAAAACATCATTTCCATCTTGTCCTGTAATGAACCCAAAACCTTTATCTGCATTAAACCATTTAACTGTACCATTTTCCATGTGTAAATCCTCCTGTGTGCCTCTTAAGCACTTGATATTGCAATAACAAAAATAAATTTAAAGATATGATTTACAAATGAATGGAAAAAATATAATTAATTAATTTCTTTACTACCTGTTTAGTTTAACACTTATTTCAAGCCTTGTATATAGCATTTAGAAAATAATTGAAAAAATAACGCTTTATGTTGAAAGTTTCACTATATTTTCACCCGAAAAGCATAATCTTAATGTAAATGCCATAAATAACGCTGGGAAAAATTCCGAGATTTGAGGTGCACGCATGTTCAACCATTCTTCTCCACTCCAATACAATGAAGATAATCAGTGCACAAAATACACTAAACAAATAACCAACCATCCTTCCCCGCTCTCTCAAGCCCTTCTACAAAAAATACTGCTCAACGATTTGATGCTAGTCGTTAGGCAGTATTTCAAAAAAATGATTATTTTAATAAAGCATTATCATAGATGGTGTAATCACAACGGTAAATAAATAAGTATTTTCCGTCTATAATTAAGCCTGTTGATTTAGGCACATCGGTTTTAAAGTAAGAAACATTATTACCTGAATACACGGCTAATGGGGTCCCATTTTGACTCCGGATTAATACCGTCTTTTTCTTACCAAAGAAAGATTGCCCTAATTGGTTTTGCATACGGGAAATAAATGGTAAATTCGAACGCGAATCATATAATTCTACCTTGTTTGGGATTTCCATCGTTAAGTCCTCTAATCCTGTTTCGGCTGCAATTAAAGACGAGCCAACATGAGTCATCGTATGGCCACCAATTTGAATATTTAACACATGTGAATCGCTATTGGAATTACCTTCATGATTAGTCGAATCAAATTCTGTTTCTCGTTCAATCGACACCGATTTACCTGTGATTGAATCGATTACTTGCGCTGTATCATCATACGTTTGCACTGTCATTGTTAAACCAATGAAATCTTGTTTAAAACCAGAGATAAATTCACTGATTGCTTGACAGCCTGACAATAACATCACCGAGACTAATAGCACAGTCATTTTGTTAAAATAGGATTTTTTCATGATTCACGCTCCTGATTATTGTTCTTAAATCTATCATATCATGTTTTCAATGAAGAAAAAGGTACTTGAGACTGATTATTTCGATATTTATAATCAAGCTAATTATCATTTATCGGATAAAAAAACGATTTCGTTCAAATAAATGACTTGCTGTCACTTCTCTTTAAATAAATTGGGATAGTTTTCTGCTTTTAATTCCTGTTTCATATTATAATCTTTGATATAACCAACATAAAGATTCCAAGAAATTATTCCTGGCCGTACTGCGCCTAGTTCATTAAGAAATGAAAAATAACGATCGAGTTCCTGATTCATTTCGGTGTTGTTTTTAAATATCACTTGATACAAATAATAGAAAAATTGGTTAAATTGTAGCTCATAAAAATATTTCTCATTAAATTGAATTTCTAATAAGCGTTGCAATATTGTTTCTATTTTTTGTTCCTCTTGGTAATCAAAACACAACATAATAACCACATGTGCACAATGGATGGCGAGGGATTGTGTTATGATAGATTGTGAATCGATAACTTTTAAAATATTATGATAAATCATATCGATATACTCTGGCTTGGTAATTAATAAACCGATGCGAGCAAAAAGATGCAGTTCAAAGATGAGCCAAGTTTCACTTTCAAAGAAAAATTGTTCGAGAGCTAAGCTGTCTTCTGGTAAAACTTTATTTATTTCCAACATGCTAATAAAACAATTTGTTACATGGATTAAAAGAGGAACTATTGGTATCGCTTCTGCCAATGTTTCTAATTTCATTTTATATGCTTTGAGACCATTGAGATTTGCCCCATGATAAAGTTTAACTACGCGATCACAAAATTCGTAAAAGATACGGATTTGTTTAAATTCTTCTGCCAATAAAATCGATTCTCGTTCATCTAAATGTAGTCGTTCGAAAAGTAAAAGAATTGTATCCACTCGTAAATCTGTTTCGCCTTTTTTAAATAAATCATAAGTCGATCGTGACATGAGATTACCAATAGTGTCGTCAATCGTCATATTACGATCAATGCGTATTTGTTCAATTATTTCTCCTACATGCATAATAATTCTCCTCTTAACTTGCTATAAGTGGTTAAATTCTGTAATGGATTATAAATAAACTGGTGGTGGTTATACCGGATACTTCATTAAATACTGTTGATATTTTTGAGTTAATTCTTGCACAACAGTACCTGCACCAAAGCTTTGACAATTTTCAATTAACTTTTTTACTGCTTTCTCTTGATTTTTCTTATTATTAATGTCAACTAATAAGCGATAAAAATGTAACATGACACGTTGTTTAAATAAAATGTGCGAACGCGGGTGAGTTTCGATTAGCTTTTCAAATCTTTCTAAGTCCATTGGAATTCCTTTATGCAACAAGTGAAAATAAATATTACTACATAAAGTATATACTACCTGTGTATAATCTAAATAGATTTCCTTGGCCACGTATAATTCTGCTTGGTCAAAAGCTTTATAAAGTAAATCATCTTCAAAATGCTGCATGGTGTGTGATAATAATGCAAATTCAAAATGATACCATGTGGGCATATTGCGTAAATATGACTCTATTTTTATTAATTCTGACTTTGGAATTGGTATTTGATAGCGATCTTCTAAAACTAAATCTAAATACCAATTAATATGCTGATAATATTCATCTTCTTGTGCTAATTTAGTAATAAAATGTTTGGCTGATAATAATTGCGTGCGGTCATAGTGTTGCAAGCTACACAAATCCACCCAATCAAAATTATAAAATTCTTCTCTAATAAATAAGTCTGCTTGATCCATTAATTGCAAAAAATCTTCGGCATCAATTTTAAGACGTAACGATAACTCTATAAATTTTGACAATGACAATCTCGTTTCATTATTAACAAAGCGATTGTAAGTCGATCGAGATAAAACGTCCTTGATAAGTGTGTTAATCGGCATATCTCTTTTCTGTCTAATATATTCAATAGCATAACCTAACTTCATTGATTGACCTCCTTAATCAGATACAAAAAGGATATTATTGTCAACGGTTTTGTTTTGAAAAGGTTTTCAAAACAGGGAAAAATAAGACTTACGTTAATGGCTTAGAGCCACCTTTATAACCCAACTTCCCGAATACGTAACACGAAT
>NZ_KV805760.1:0-10122 GCF_001811625.1 Globicatella sp. HMSC072A10
TAGGCAAGAGTTAATTTTCTTTGGGTTAGCTGGACTACAGCGTTTAATGGTGGTTAATAGTAGATAAAATTTAAGACTAGGAGCAATTAAGATGGGGATAGAATGGTTAGAGCCACTAGGACGAGGCTTTAGTGTGACGTTACAATTTTTCGTGATTACTTTGGTATTAAGTTTACCTTTAGGATTATTATTAGCGGTTTTGAATCGTTATTTACCCAAGTGGTTACAAGCACTCATGCAAGTCTATATTTATGTTTTTAGAGGGACACCTTTATTACTGCAAATGATGTTTGTCTTTTTTGGACTTCCCTTAATAGGAGTGGTGTTGGATCGTTTTGAATCAGCCGTTTTAACACTAGTCTTAAATTATACTGCTTATTTTATTGAAATTTTTCGTGGAGGCATTCAAACAGTGCCTATTGGTCAATTTGAGTCGATTAAAGTTCTTTCGATTTCGCCACTAGCTGGATGGCGTAAAATCATTTTACCGCAAGTATGGCGCATTGTGATGCCATCAATTGGAAATGAGGTTATCACTTTAATTAAAGATACTTCTTTAATCTATGTTTTAGGTTTAGAAGAATTATTAAAAGTCGGTAAAGCTTTGTCCAATCAACAAGCATCCTTATTACCGTATGTTTATGTGGGGATTATCTATTTAATCTTTACCGGCGTGACGACTGTTATTTTGAAACAAATCGAGAAGAAAATGGGGGTGTAAGTTATGACATTAATTGTAAAAAATCTAAGTAAAAGTTTTGGCACCCAATTGATTTGTCAAAATTTTAATTTAATGATGCAACCAGGCGACCTCACTTTATTAGTAGGCGAGTCGGGGAGTGGAAAAACGACCATCTTACGTATGTTAAATGCTTTGGAGACAGCGGATCAGGGCACGATAGAGTTAGCAGGTTATGATTTAATTTCTGAAAATGGTGAACCTAGTAAAGCCGAACAAAAAAATTATCAACGAGCGATAGGGTTAGTATTTCAAGATTACCAATTGTTTCCACAAATGACCGTCTTAGAGAACTTATTATTTGCACCCAAAGTGAACAAGTTAGCTCCCCAAAAAGAGTTAACAGTAGCAGCGATTAGCTGGCTAGAGCGCTTTGGTTTAGCGGATAAGTGCGATGTTTATCCCTCAACTTTATCGGGAGGACAAAAACAACGAGTGGCGATTATTCGTGCGATGATGATGCGCCCGCAATTATTATGTTTTGATGAACCGACTTCAGCTTTAGATCCAGCGAATACATTAGAATTTTCGAAACTCATTGAAGAACTGCGACGAGAAGGTGTTATGGTGTTAATCGTGACCCATGATATGACACTCGTAGAGTTAGTGCAAGAAAACGCACAAATTATTACTAATAAAGAATTCATCCAATCGAATTAAGGGAGTGGGCAAGAAGCAGAAAATCAGTTGGTTTTCGCTTCGTCGGCCTACCCCCGCAAAGTTGGGAGTGGACCAGAAGTAGAAAATCGGATGATTTTCACTTCGTCTGTCCACCCCCGCACAGTTGAGTAGGCATCGAACAAGTCATTAAGACGCAGGTTGATACCACTCAACCACTGCGCTCTTAATGAATAAGCACTAGTTTGACTGAATTTTTCAAGATTATTCCCAGCTACTTTAAGACGCAGGTTGATACCACTCAACTACTGCGTTGTTATTCAACGATCAATAAGTTGATTGAATTTATCAAATTTATGCCTTACTTCTTTAAGACGCAGATTGAGACCACTCAACCACTGCGCTTTTTATTAACGAACAATAATCTTAACTAACTTTATCAAGTTTATGCCCAGCCTCGACCGGACTCACTTACAGACGCTCCATAAATTTTGTTTCATCTACAATGACACGTGTATGCGTTGCACGAGCAATTTGCTTCTTTGAATCAAAAGCTTCTAATTCAAATTCAAAGCGACGATTCATTTGTTTGACAGTTGTAATCTTGATTCTAACCTCATCACCAATCAGGGTAGGGGCTAGGTGGTCAACGTTAATTTGTGAACCAACAGTGGTCATGCCTTCAGATAATAATTGTTGACAATATAAATAACTGATATTTTCTAAATAGGCTACTAACATCGGGTACTTAAAACATTCATACCACCTGATCCCATGTTGTGAGCAGAATGTTCCTCTTGTACTGAATAATGTCTTTCAAGTGTCATTTTTATTATCTCCAATCTAATCAATTTGTATGCAGTTTCATTATTATCATTGTATACTAAAAATAGTAGAAAAGGGGAGTGAATTATGAATTTACAAGAACATTATTTATATCAAGCTTATTATCAAGAAAATAGACGAATTCGTGTCTGGTTACCAGAAGCATATCAAGCGAGTGTCACCGAACGTTTCGGGGTACTATATTTACATGATGGGCAAAATGTCTTTGTTGACGAAGAATCGTACGTTGGTCATTCTTGGCGAGTGATTGAAGCGTACAACGAGCATCATCATCGTCCTCCAATGATCATTGTCGGCATTGATAATCATCCTGAAAAAAGACTAGATGAATATTCACCTTGGCAACTTGATTCAACACATCACAGTCAAATGACAACAGCAGGAGGCGACGGTAGTCATTATGGCGAATGGCTTGTGAAAGTTGTGAAACCTTTCATTGACCAAGAATATCGCACTTTAGTGGAGGCAGAACATACCTGGTTAGCGGGCAGTTCAATGGGCGGTTTGATTACGGCTTATCTGGCAGCTAAATATCCAACTGTCTTTGGAAAAATCGGTGTTTTTTCTTTAGCTTCATGGTTTAATGAAGGGGAATTTTTAGAGTTTATCAAGGGACATCCCTTAGCTAAAAATACGAAAGTCTATCTTCAAGTAGGAACGGAGGAGACCGATGGTTTAGCTGACCCTGAATTAGAACAAAGGCGGAATCAACAATATGTAGATTGTTCTTTAAATTACTATGCAACTTTATTGGCTCAAGGTGTACCGATTGAAAATACTTGGTTACGGATTATGATTGGAGAAAAACATCATGAACAATATTGGGCCCAACATTTTGGTGAATTTATCGATTTTATGTCTGCCAAATAGTTAAATTTTATTTTTGTATCTGGAGGCTTCCTTTCATTGACGGGAAATTTTTTCCCTACCACGATTTTTAAGTCCATACAATAAAACTTCAAAAGATGTTTGATAGTGAGTCATTTAATGGGTGAGGTTAGCCACCAATAGCGTGGTAAATTTAATTATTGAGCCAATAGACTTAACGAAGCAAGTGACACTCTTAAGAAAGCAAGTAACGAATCAACTAGCATGCGATTTAATTCCGGATGTTTTTTGATTTATGATGATAATTGTTTGTGAAATCAATTTAAAAACCCACTTCATCTGAGAATTTTGCTAAGATTATTTTCATTCACAAGCTCGTGTCTCATTTTGAGACATATTTTGCTTAATTATTAAGAATATATAAAGTTTAGCGGATTATTTTTCTAAATTTTATGAAAATGAAAATAACACTCAAAAAGGGCCGTTTTCGTGTCTCATTTTGAGACACCGTGAAAATTTATGAAAACAAAAAATTGGATAATTTGCCTCTATTTTGATGTTATAGTGCGTTTTGAATGCTTACATTGTTCAATTACTTTTCAGATGAAAATATCTGAACGCATTTTGAAAATGAAACATTGTGAAATGAGCAATCATTAGTTTTTCCTTCTTTAGGTTATAAGCTATTTTGCCCATAAATCTTATCGTTATTAATCCATTTCTCTATCAGACTTTTAGTAGAAATCCTATATCTATTCGCTAGTGCTATATAACTTCATATTCCTTCAAAATATTCTTCCATAACATGTAGTTTAAATTTGTAACCATAAAATGCCCCCCATAAAGTTAGTTTTTAACGCAAACTTTCGGGGGGCACATCATCACTGACTTTTGAAACACTTGCTTTTAATGATTAACGGTTAGACATGATGACTTTAATTTCGTCTTCATTAATACCTACAATCGCTTCGCCTAAATCAGTTGAGACTTCAGCTAATTTGGCAGCATCTTTATAATTGGCTACTGCTTCAACTATGGCTTTGGCACGTTTTTCTGGATTACCTGATTTGAAAATACCTGAACCAACGAAAACTCCTTCAGCACCTAATTGCATCATTAAAGCCGCATCCGCAGGTGTTGCTACCCCGCCAGCTGAAAAGTTTAATACAGGTAATTTACCCGTATCATGGACTTGCTTTAATAAATCATAAGAGACGCCTAATTCCTTAGCATGGTTAAAGAGCTCATCGTCTTGTAGCGACACCACATAGCGGATTTGTTCATGGATTTTTCTTAAGTGACTAACCGCTTGACTGACATCCCCCGTTCCGGCTTCACCTTTAGTACGAATCATTTTAGCCCCTTCTTGAATACGGCGTAAAGCTTCACCTAAATCTCTAGCTCCACAAACGAAAGGTGTCTCAAATTGTTGTTTATTAATATGATAAACATGATCAGCTACTGATAAGACTTCTGATTCATCGATATAGTCAATTTGTAAACTTTCTAAGATTTGAGCTTCGACAAAGTGACCAATTCTTACTTTCGCCATGACTGGTATCGAAACTGCTGCTTGAATTTCTTTTATCATTCGAGGGTCACTCATCCGACTAATACCACCAGCAGCTCGAATGTCTGCAGGAACTCTTTCTAAAGCCATGACCGCTACGGCACCTGCTGCTTCAGCAATTTTTGCTTGTTCCACATTTACCACGTCCATGATGACGCCACCCGCTAATTGTTTATGTACTTCTTCAATTGATAATTTCATCTTGTTTGCTCCTTTATAAATAATGTCTCCACTTTAACATTCTTTTGGATGTTTCTTAAGATGCAAAAATAAATATTTTTATGGGTCCAGATAGTTTTTTGTTGTATAATGGATGAGACGAGAGGAGGAAAAACATGTTTACGGTGAACTTTAACGAAGACCAACACCTGTACTTACAAATAGTCGATGAAGTCATCCGGCAAATTGCCCAAGGACATTTAAAAAGTGGTGACCGACTTCCTTCACGGCGAGCTTTGGCAGATCATTTAAAAGTCAGTCTTAATACGGTCATTAACGCTTATGACCAACTGACAGATGAAGGTTATATCGTGCCGAAGGAAAGATCTGGTTATTATGTAGATTTACTAGAAATTGATATGCTACCTTCTGAGGAAATTGAGACAAAGCCACTAAAACACGAGGACTCTATCATAAGTAAATCCCGCCAATATACTTATGATTTTCACTTTGCCAACCGTGATATGGCTACTTTAAATCCTAAACAATTATTGCAGTATGCACCCGAAGCGCTAGCAAAAAGCGTAGTTAATTGTAATTTAAAAGATGACTTGGGAGCTTTCTCTTTACGTTTGGCTATTGCTGATTATTTACGTAAATACCGAGGAGTGATGACTTCACCTGATAATATCATCATTACAGGGGGGCATACGGCTAGCTTACAGACTATATTTGCCTTATTAGAAGATGGGATTTATGCCTTAGAAGATCCTGGTTATTATAAAAATTTAGATTTGTTTACAGATTATCAGCAAAAGACTATTCGAATTCCGATTGATAAATATGGTTTCTCGGTTAAAGATTTGGAGACTACCTCCGCTAACATCGTGATTACTACTCCCAATCATCAGTTTCCCACTGGCATTATCATGGGGATGCGTCGACGTCAGCGTTTATTAAAATGGGCCTATCAGGCAGAAAACCGTTATATTATTGAAAATGACTACTATAATGAGTTCCGCCTTAAGGGCCGTCCTGTTCCTGCTTTGACCAGTCTGGACGACCAAGGGCGAGTCATATTATTAGGGGCTTTTCGTCAAAGTATGGGGTCAATTTTTAAGCTGTCATATTTAGTTTTACCCAATCAGTTAATGAAAAAATTCCATCAAGCTAAATTAAAAACCAATGATATTTCTAGCTTTGAACAATATTTAATGACTGATTTTCTCAATTCTGCTTATTTTCCTAAATATATTAATAGCCTGCGAACTAATTACCGTCGTAAGGAAAAAGCGGTGCTAGCAGCGCTTCACCAAACCCAACTCCCCCTAACCATTAAGGAAGCAGGGGCTGGACTTTTCTTCATTATTACCTTTGAGGGCGAGATTCCACCGACTGACGTGATTCAAGCTAGGCTAGCTGAAAATAAGATTCGCTTACAACCGGTCAACCACTATGCTCAATTAAAGAATCGGTTCGATAAAAGTTATATTTTAGGTTATGGTGGGCTAGAGCTTGATGAAATTGATCAAGCTATTCAAGCTTTAGTTACTATTTTTAAATAAGATAAAGTCCTTATAATTGCGTAAAAGCAAAACATCATTTAAAGTTTTTTTACTGTATAATGTTTTTAAATAAAAACACATTATTAAAAGTTATTAAAAAGCATTGCATTTCCCTTAAATTTCCCAGTTGTTTTTAATTTTATTATCATGTAGAATATAATAAAATAAAAGTTATCTTGTATAGGAGGAAAAATGAAACTGATATTAACATTTAAGAAAGAATCAGACGAACTGAAAAGAATAGTAGTTCCAATGATTACTATTATTACTGCTCTAAGAAACGCCATTGATACTGATTCAGACATGGTAGAAAATCCCGCTATTTTTGAAGATGATAAAATAATCATGGAGATGTTTTGGGGAAATAAAGTTTCAGAAGAACAAGAAAATAATTTTAAAAACAGAACATTAAATGCATTACGCTATATTTTTTCAGAGGCTGGAATAGAAAATTATGAAATTAAATGGTTTTAGAAAAATATAACATTCCTACATTACCTAGTTTTATTTATTTTTCCAGAAGATGTGTGAATTAATAATACAACTTCAGCTTTATACCTTCATTGAATCGTAATTAATAAAGCTAACACTTTTTAATAGTTAATGAAAAATCATTAAAAACTCGTACTTTGTTTTGCAATAAAAGCAGGCACAAGGTACGAGTTTTTTGAAGTAGAGTCAGACTTTTGGTAGGCGATGAAATAATGAGTGTTATTTAATCGTTCGGCCATTCAATCGTATAATAACCTTCTTCTTCACATAGTGTTAAAGGCATATTGGTGCGATAAAGTGAACCGTTTTTATCTTGTTCTAAATACATCACAAAATCTTTAGGATAAATTGAGAGTAATTTCGAATAGAGATTATCTTGGTCAATAATGATGGTTTTGATTTCTTGATCGGTTTGGAACCAATCGGTTTTCAAATGGAAAAAAGCACCCGGTGAGATAAATGTTTCATATTTAAGGATTGAAATGATTGACTGCTTCATAAAAAACTTCCTTTCACTATTAGTATGTATATTATATCACAAACTAAGCAGTAGATTAAGCGCTTTATTAAAAATGACAACATTGAAAAATGAAATATTACCCTATATCGTGTATAATATGACTTAATGATTATAAAAAAAGAGGTGCTTTATTTGACCATATTACTAAGCGGAACTAAACGTTCAAAAGAATTGTTAACCATCTTCCAAGAAAAAACGCAAAAATTAAAAGATCATCATCAAGTGACGCCAAAATTGGTAGTAATAACGGTTGGTGAAGACCCAGCTAGCCAAGTTTATGTCGGCCAAAAGGAAAAGAAAGCTCATCAAATCGGCTTTGATTTTGAATGGGTAAAATTCCCTGAGACGGTACCAGAAACCGAATTAATCGCTAAAATAGATGAATTAAATGCCGACTCAAAAGTGAATGGGATGATTGTTCAATTACCTTTACCTCAACATTTAGATGAACGTAAGATGATTGAGCGCATTAGCCCAGACAAAGATATCGATGGGTTCCATCCCTATAATTTAGGAAAATTAATCGCCAATCAAGCGACAGTAATTCCGTGCACGCCTAAAGGAATTTTGAATTTATTAAAAGCCCAAGATATTACTTTGTCAGGAAAAAATGTTGTGATCATTGGGCGCAGCTTAATCGTTGGTTTACCATTACAAATGCTTCTAACACATGAGAATGCAACTGTTACTGTTTGTCATACTAAAACGAGAGATTTAAAAGCTCATACTAAACAAGCGGATATTATCGTCGTGGCGGCCGGTAAACCGGGACTCTTAACGAAGGAACATATTCAATCAGGTGCAGTTGTTATTGACGTCGGGATTAATCGTTTACCTGATGGCAGTTTAGCGGGAGATGTTGCATTTGAAGAAGTTGAAGACATGGTCAGTGCCATTACGCCCGTTCCAGGTGGTGTGGGACCGATGACGGTTGCGATGTTAATGGAACAAACATTGGAGTGTGCTTGTCGTCAACATGATATTGATTATCAAACGCTTTAGAAAGTAGGTGTTCTTTTGAACGAAAAATATTTAACGGTCAAAGCCCTCACTCAATATTTAAAACGAAAGTTTGATGTTGATCCTCACTTACAAAGAGTTTTTGTTGTGGGAGAAGTATCGAATTTCAGGATGCGACCGAATGCTCATCAATATTTTAGTTTAAAGGACGATGGTGCCGTAATTAATGCGGTCATGTTCAAACATGCCTTTAATAAACTTCCGTTCAAACTTGAAGAAGGAATGAAAGTCCTTGCGGTCGGGCGAGTCGGTTTATATGAAAAAAGTGGCCAATATCAAATCACCATTGAAAACTTGCAGCCTGATGGGGTAGGAGCACTTTACCAAGCTCTAGAACAGCTGAAAGAGAAATTTAGAAAAGAAGGTTTATTTGATGTTTTAAATCGACCGATTGAAAAATTTCCTAAAAAAATTGCGGTAATTACGAGCCCAAGTGGAGCGGTCATTCGCGATATTTTAACAACGATCAAACGGCGCTATCCGATTGTTCAAGTAACGGTCTTTCCAACCAGGGTACAAGGACAAGAAGCAGCCGGTGAAATTGCGGCAGCCTTTGATAAAGTCAAAAACTTAGCCAGTGAGTTTGATACGGTGATTCTCGCGCGTGGTGGAGGCTCAATAGAAGATTTATGGCCGTTTAACGAAGAAGTTGTAGCAAAAGCCATATTAGATTGTCCGATACCGGTCATTTCATCCATCGGTCATGAAACAGATACGACGATTGCTGATTTAGTAGCTGATTTAAGAGCACCAACTCCAACAGCAGCTGCGGAAATGTCAGTGCCCGTTATGACTGATATCTTAGCCTATTTAAATGGTCAATCCGAACGATTGATCTATGCCATTAATGCCCAATTTAAACATAAGCAAAAACGCTTATCAAATGTCCAGCAATCTTATATTTTGACCCAACCGGAACGGTTATATCAAGCCTACACTCAACAACTGGATAATTTAACAACGGCTTTATGGCAACATCAACAAAAATATTTGCAAAAGCAACGACATCAAGTAGAGTTAGCGAGTCAAAAATTAGGATCGGCTTCGCCAGCCTATCGAATTAATCAGCAAAGTCAATTGGTAGAGCGGATGACTGAACGCATGGCTTATTCGATGCAACTCTTATTAAATAAAAAAGAACATCAGTTTAAGCAAGGAG
This sequence comes from Globicatella sp. HMSC072A10, assembly GCF_001811625.1. Lineage (NCBI taxonomy): Bacteria > Bacillati > Bacillota > Bacilli > Lactobacillales > Aerococcaceae > Globicatella > Globicatella sp. HMSC072A10. The sequence continues at coordinate 9,517 of NZ_KV805760.1, forward strand.
TCGTCCAACTCGAAGCCTATAGTCCCTTAAATATTTTAGCTAGAGGCTATTCGGTTGTGTCTAAAGATGGAAATGTCGTTAAATCAGTCGAGCGCTTAGAGCAGCAAGATGATGTTGAAATACGACTATTGGATGGCAAGATTAATGCAACTGTTAATTCTATTGAACAAATTAAAGGAGATAAATAAATGGCAACTAAAAAAACAGCAAAGCAACCAGAAAATTTTGAAGCCGCATTAACACAATTAGAACAAATTGTGCAACAATTAGAACGTGGTGAATTACCCTTAGAAGAAGCTTTGGCATCTTTTAAAGAAGGAATTGAATTGAGTCAATATTGTCAAAAAACATTGACTGAAGCAGAACAAACCGTCGCTAAAATGATGACACCACAAGGTGAAGTGAATTTAGACGCAGAAGAAATATAATTTCCCTTAAGCTAGGCAAAAAGCATATCGTTTTTTTGCTTAGCTATTTTTTTATAAAGAAATAGCATAAGGCTAGGGAAAAATTAATTATAAACAGGGTTAGTTTCCTTATACATTGGAGAAGTGATTAAGACGAAGCGAAAATGATATAAAAGTTACAATAAGATTACCCAATTTG
>NZ_KV805761.1:0-6042 GCF_001811625.1 Globicatella sp. HMSC072A10
GTTAAGTTATTCCATTGCTTAATTTGCGCTACAGTTACGCCGTTTGCATTGGCAATCTTCCATAATGAATCACCTGCTACGACGGTATAAACGGTACTTGGTTCAGTCGGTGTTTCTGGTGTTTCTGGTGTTTCTGGTGTTTCTGGTGCAGAAACAGTTAACTTTTGACCAATTTGTAAGAAATCACTGGTTAAATTATTCCACTGTTTCAATTCAGCTACTGTCACACCATTTGCTTTGGCAACTTTCCATAAGGTATCTCCGGCAACTACTGAATATTGAGTTGCTTGAGCTTCAATCATTAATGGTGATACAGAAAATCCTAAAGTGGCTATTGAAACTAATAAAGTACGTTTTAAATTTTTCATTGTTAACTCCCCTTTTTTTGAAACATTTGTAACACATTTGTTACATTAAAGATAACACTCTCATATAAATTAGTCAAGCGCTTTAATCTGAATTCAAAAATTTTTCAAAAATTTTTCATAAATTAAAAAAGTACCTAGTGAGAGTTCAAAAAACACTCACAGGTACTTAATAAAATACTGTTATATCAACAATAATTTAGAATCAAGATGACTTTCTCAGTAAAATCTAAATTAGTTTCATACATTTAATTTATACTAGGCTTCTTTTTCAGAAAAATATTCTGGAAAATGATTTGTTACAATCTCGTTACAACGATAACATAATTCTTCAGCTCCAGCAATTGTCCCTACTTCCTCACGGATAGCACGACATCTTTCACATACATGTCCCGGTGCATGATTAACTGAAATTTTAAAATGATCAAATTCATGGGCACTTGCTCCTGCCTCAGTAATATCTTTTAAATCTAATTTAGAAACAATTAATAATTGATCTAATTGATCACTTAAATTAGTCAATACTTGACGCATTTCTTCATCCGTATAAACCGTAACAGCTGCTTCAAATGATTTTTTAATTGGGTCTTCTTCAACGTTTTTCGCTTCTTCTAAAACTTTATTAACAGCATCTTTCATTTCAAAGAATGGCTCCCATGCTTTAATCACTGCTAAATCTTCGGTAATGTCTTTTGCTTTAGGCATATCTTGTAATTGTACAAAGCCTTCAGCTCCAGGTAATTCTTTCCAAGCCTCTTCCATTGTATGTAATAAAATAGGGGTAAGCAATGGAATTAACCCACTTAAAATGTCATAGATAACAGTTTGCATTGCGCGACGTACACTGGCATCTGCTGCTTCAATATATAAGACATCTTTAGCAAAGTCTAGATAGAATGCAGATAAATCTACGGTAATAAAATTGATTACTTTCTTATAAATCGTTGAAAATTCAAATTCATCATAAGCTTTCAATACATCATGAACCAATACATTATATTTTGCCATTAAATATTGGTCTACTTTACGTAATTCGGATACTCGATCGGTCTCTGGATTAAAGTCACCAATGTTAGATAGCATAAAACGAATCGTATTACGAATTTTACGATAAGATTCTGATACTTGTTTTAAAATATCATGCGAAACACGAACATCATTTTCATAGTCCACACTTGCTACCCACAGACGAATAATGTCAGCACCTAATGTTTCCATTACTTCTTCAGGTAAAATAACATTACCTAATGACTTACTCATTTTTTGCCCCTTACCGTCCATGACGAATCCTTGTGATAATACAGCTCTGTAAGGTGGTACGCCATTTACCGCAATAGAAGTAGTAAAACTTGAGTTAAACCAACCACGATATTGATCTGAACCTTCTAAATATAGGTCTGCTGGGAATGATTGACCTGGTCTTTCTAAGACACTTGCATAAGAAGTTCCAGAATCAAACCATACATCCATAATATCCATTTCTTTCGTAAACTCACCATTCGGACTGCCAGGATGAGTAAAGCCTTCAGGTAATAACTCTTTAGCCTCACGTTCAAACCAGATATTAGAACCATTTTCAGCAACTAATTGTGCCACATGTTCAATTACTTTTCCATCAAGAATCGCTTCGCCATTTTCAGCATAGAAAATAGGTAATGGAACTCCCCAGACACGTTGACGTGAAATGACCCAATCGCCACGGTCACGTAACATATTATAAATACGAACTTGACCTGATGGATGATACCAAGTGACATCATTATCAACAGCCGTTAATAAATCTTGACGGAATTTATCAATCGAAGCAAACCATTGTGGCGTCGCACGGAAAATGACTGGCTTTTTAGTACGCCAATCATGTGGATAACTATGAAGCAATTCATCTTGTTGTAATAAGCTGCCATTTTCAGCTAATTGCTCCATCACAAGCTTATTCCCTTTAAGATAGAATACGCCCTCTAAACCTGGTGCTTCATCCGTGAAATGTCCGCGATTATCAATTGGTGATAAAATTTCTAATCCATATTTTTGACCAATTTGGTAGTCATCTTCCCCGTGTCCTGGTGCCGTATGGACTAATCCAGTACCAGCATCCATCGTTACATGATCTCCAACAATTAATAATGATTCTCGGTCATACATAGGATGTTGAGCCGTCATACGGTCGAATTGAATCCCTCCATATTCAGCTACCACTTGGTAATCTTCCCAACCAATTTCTTGAGCAACTTTTTCTAATAATTCTTTCGCGACAATAAATTGACGGTCTGCCACATTGACTGCTACATAAGTAGCATCTGGTTTAACTGAAATCCCTAAGTTTGCCGGAATAGTCCATGGAGTCGTCGTCCAAATAATAAATTCTGCTTTTTCATCGACAACGCCTTTCGTATCTTTCACTTTAAAAGCTACATAAATTGTTGGTGAAGTTACATCTTGATATTCTACTTCCGCTTCTGCTAACGATGATTCACTTGATGGCGACCAATAAATCGGTTTTAATCCTTTATAAATATATCCTTTTTCAGCCATTTTACCGAAAATACGTAATTGAGCAGCTTCATATTCTGGTTGTAAAGTTAAGTAAGGGTGTTCCCATTCTCCTGTGACACCTAAACGTTTAAATGTTTCGCGTTGAGCATCTACTTGTTTTAAAGCATATTCCTCACACATTCTTCTAAAGTCAGCAACCGAATATTTTTTACGATCGATTCCTTCATTTTTAGTTAAAGCTGATTCAATTGGTAACCCATGTGTATCCCAGCCTGGAATATAAGGTGCACTAAAACCATTCATTGATTTATAACGAACAATAAAATCTTTCGTTACTTTATTTAAAGCATGCCCCATGTGAACTTTACCGTTAGCGTACGGAGGACCATCGTGTAAAATATATGACGGTTTTCCTTCATTTTTCAATTGGATTTTGCTATAAATATCTGCGTCTTTCCATTCTTCTTGTAATGCTACTTCTTTGACCGGTAAATTTGCACGCATGGCAAAGTTTGTTTTTCCTAAATTTAATGTCTCTTTTAATTTCATTGTTATCTCCTTTAATTATAATAAAAAATGCCCCTTCAAATAGAAGGGACGTAAAATTACGTGGTACCACCCAGTTTAGTTTCAATAAATTATTGCAACTCACTCTTTCATGATAACGCTATTTAAGCGACAAAAACTACTTATAGTTCATTTTTATAATTAACAATTGGGGATAATTAAGTGATTAGTGATGTCAAGCTCACACCCTCCTTGACTCGCTGATAATATAATCAAATAATTGTGTCCAATTACTCTTTTGGTAAATCTATACGAATTGTACGACCAAGAACACTTTCAACTGGTTGTTCAGAGTCTTCTCCAGCAACCGGATAGTTATGATGTTCGTCAACTGGATCTGCTTCAAAAAAATCATCTTGTACTGGAATATCTTTTCCATCTTCGTCAGCAATTTCAAAATCCATTTGGTCTAATTGACTTCTTTTATCTTCTTTTAATTCATCAGTAGGTTCCACAACTGCTTGAGCAGCTTCTACTTCTTGAATTGGTTCAAGTTCAGTTTGAACTGATAAATCTTCAGATTGAGCACTTAATTCATCACGTAAATGATTAATTGGTGTTTCAATCTCTCCTTGCGCTTCTTTAAATAATTCTTGATTGTCTTCTTTATTTAATAATGACAATTGAGCTTCAACCATATTTTTTAGGCGATTTCTAAAGTTTAAACTATATTGATGTAAATGTTCAGTTTCACTTACAATGGTTTTAGATCGGTTATTAGCATCTTCTAAAATGCGTTCAGCTTCTCGATCTGCTTCATATAAAATTAATTCAGCTTCCTTACGCGCGTTTTGTTTTAAGCGTTCAGCTGCTTCTTGTGCGACCATAATCGAATTATTTAATGAATCTTGTAACTGTTTGAAATAATTCAATTTATCTTCCATGTCGGCGATTTTGGTCGTCATCTCATTATTACTTTTGGTTAATTTTTCAAATTCAACCACAATAATATCTAAAAAGTCATTGACTTCATCTGAATCATAACCTCTAAATTTCGTGTTAAATTCTTTATGTAAAATCTCAGATGGTGTTAAAGACATTCTGACACTTCCTTTCAAAAGTTTCAATCGATAAAATATACAATTACTATTCTACACTAATTCGATTGAAATTTATAGAGTTTCATGAGAACTTTTGTTAAATCATTAAAAATAAAACATTATCATCGATAAATAGGACTTCATTATTTGATCAGCACATTGACTGTTAAACGATAATTATCTTTCTTGGTCACACCATCAATCGATTGTATCCAAAAACGACCATATTTTCTAAGTGACACAATATCATTAAGTTTTACTTCAATGTCGGAACGAGTCATCGCCATAAAATTCATTTTTACATTACCGGCATTAATTTGATCTTTAGCTCTTTGTCTTGAAAAATTATAAACATTCGAAAGCATCGCATCTAATCTTAAAGAACTACTAATCACCGTCATGGTTTCCCAGGCTTCATTGGACTCTAAAATTTGTTCCCACTCAATCTCCTCTAAGTGAACACCAACATTACCAATTTTGGTAACATTACTCATTAAATATAATTTTATCGTTTCATCGACTATTACATGCCACGCTTCCCCATCGGTAATAATATCACCAATGCGTTCGCGATCAATTCCACTACCAATTAAGGTACCTAATATTTTTCCGTGAGAAATATTAGCAAATTTCACTGGAAATTTGATATTTAATAAACTCAAATTAAAATCATCTTCTTCCAGTTCATGATAAGGTGGAACAATTAGAGCTCGTTTTCGTTCAGCTTTTTCATATCCTCCCCTAAAATAAACGGCTAAATTTTCATTACTTGCTACTAATTGTTTTACAATAAGTGCTTCTCTAGGTGTTAAAAAAGGTGTTAAATAAGCACTATAACGATTTTCTACTATTTGCATCCAACCAAAAACTTGGTCAATAAAAGATTGCTCCTCTTTGCCATAATGTTGATATATGTCCTGATTCACTTTAATCCTCTTTCTAAACGATTATAAAAACAAATTAAGTAAAACGATAATACCTCTTTTAACGAGGTTGAGCGTGAAAATAGCAATAATCACATTAAAGCTAATACCACCAATGGGTGGAATAAAACGGTCAAAAATATTTAAATATGGCTCTGATAATTTAGAAACCCACTCTTCAATTTTGCTGCCACGTGCATTTGGAAACCAACTTAATAATGCATAGACAACTAAGACCATTTGGTAAGCGTCAATTAATTTCATTAAATAAACGACTAAATTAAAAATCATATCTCTGTTCCCCTTAAATTTTCTTAAAGCTATTCTATCATAAAAATGACTGTTTACCTAATGAATCATTGATTAAGAAAAGAAAATCCTGGCAATCATACTAAAGCATTCATATCTTGCCAATCACGCTTCATCATTAATTAAAAGATGAGGATGAGCATAAACTTTTGAAATTTTGTTTAGTCATTGCTCGAAATTTAAAAGTGTAGTGGTTGAACAGCCTCAATCTGCGTCTTATAGAAGTTGGACATAAGGCTGGGCAAAAACCATTTAAATTCTGTTCAGGCATATCTATTTAATTCAAAGCGCAATGGTTGAGTGGCATCAAACGGCGTCTTAATGAGATTGAACATAAATTTGAAA
>NZ_KV805761.1:6142-21477 GCF_001811625.1 Globicatella sp. HMSC072A10
TGGCCTCAAACTGCGTCTTTCGACTTGTTTGAAGCCTACTCAACTGTGCGGGGGTAGCCCGACGAAGCGAAAATCATTCAATTTTCTACTTCTTGCCCACTCCCATGTTTATTAATGACGTACTCAGCCCGTTATACCATGACTAATCAAAGCCAGATAGACATAAATATAACGTAATACTATTTTGACCTAATACTTAATTAATCAAAGTCAGATACTAACAAAAAAACCCATAATACTGCTTAGACCTATGTTCCCATATTAATTCATTTTCAGTAATAGCCTCTACGTTCACTTAACGTAATTCTCATTTACCCACAAACTTTATATATACATGACCGGACAGAAAAAATCTGCCCGGTCTACTGAATTACATTTTAATCTTTATTAGTTACGGTGACGTTTACGGAAAAATGGTGGTGTATCTAATTCGTCGTCTTCGATAATATCATTTTTACGAGTCACTTCATTATCATTACGTTGGAATGTACGTTGAGGAACTTCATTTGAAACCTCACGTGTATTTTGTTCACGTTTAATATCCCAATTACTGAATAAATCTCGTTCTTCTTTTTGACGAGGAACATTTAATTCAGGTCCACCTTGATTAGATGGTGGATTCGGTGTATTACCCGATTGTGGTTGATTATGATTGACATTTGCTTCACGTTCATTTCCAATTTGATTATAACCACTTGTTGACGTGAAGGTTGTACGTTGTTGACGTGGGTTAATTTTATTGCGTTCAGATTTTTCTTGTTCAATACCAGTCGCAATAACTGTCACTACTACTTCATCACCTAAGTTTTCGTTAATTGACGTACCGAAGATAATATTGACATCACCTGACGAAGCATTAGCAACAATCTCACTTGCATCTTGAGCTTCAAATAAGGTTAAGTCTGAACCGCCTGTAATATTTAATAAGATTTGCTCTGCGCCATCGATTGATACTTCTAACAATGGTGAAGAAATAGCTTTTTTAGTCGCTTCAGCTGTACGATTTTCACCACTTGCTGTACCAATTCCCATTAAAGCAGTACCTTGGTCTTTCATTACAGTTTTAACGTCAGCAAAGTCTAAGTTTACATAACCAGGAGAGGTAATTAAATCTGAAATCCCTTGTACCCCTTGACGTAAAACATTATCTGCTTCACTAAATGCTTCTAACATTGGCGTTTTACGGTCTACAATTTCTAAAAGACGATTATTTGAAATTACGACTAAAGTATCAACACTGTCTTTTAAATTTTTCAATCCTTCAGCAGCATAGCGTCCACGTTTAGGACCTTCAAAAGTAAATGGTCGAGTCACAACCCCAACAGTTAAAGCGCCTAATTCTTTCGCAATTTTTGCGACAATTGGGGCAGCACCAGTACCGGTACCTCCACCCATTCCGGCAGTAACAAATACTAAGTCCGCACCTTCTAAAACGCTACGGATTTGTTCTTCACTTTCTTCAGCAGCACGTTGACCAATTTCTGGTAATGATCCTGCTCCTAATCCTTTAGTTAATTTTGAACCTAATTGGATTTTAGTTGTTGCTTGTGAACCAGCTAAGGCTTGGGTATCGGTATTCGCAACGATAAATTCAACACCTTGAACATCTTCTACAATCATACGATTGACGGCATTACCACCTGCACCACCAACACCAATAACTTTAATTACCGCGCCAGTCTGATTCATTGATGAATCGAAAGATAATTCCATTATAATTTCCTCCTAATTTCATGACTAATCAAAAAATGTATTGAAAAATGCTTTTACTTTTGAAGCAACTGAATTTTCATTGCTTGGTTCTTCATAAACACCTTGGTTAGTTTCCTCTTCATAATATTCATTTTCGATATATCGTTGATTTTCTTGACCACTCGTTTTTTGATATTGATCATAATTTGCTCTTGGTCTTTCAGTTCTTGGACTCATTTCGGACATCGGTCTATGATATTGAGTCGTTTGTCTATTAGGTTGAGCTGGGTAATAGTCATTACTTGCATCGTGATTTTGTTCAGGTTGTTGCGCCGGACGACTATTAGGTCGATAAGTTCCTTGAGCAATCCGATGAACATCATCTAAGCCTGCAACATATTCGATAATTCCCATACTAGTAGAAAAGACTGGATTGCGCATCCCCATCTGTTCGGGAATGAATAGACGCACTTTACTACCAAAAAATTTTTGTGCTAATTCCAAGACACCTGGTAATGATGCTGCACCCCCGGTAATTACAAAACCACCTGGTAAATCAAGAGCATCCACAGCCCCTAGGTCTTCATGTATCGTTTCAAAAATTTGAGCTAAACGCGCTTCAATAATTTCTGCTAAATAACGCTCATCTACACGAACAGGCTCTTTTTTACCTACTGTCTCAACGGGGAAATATTCTTCATCTGAAGTTTGACTAGCAATTGCATACCCGTATTCACGCTTAATCCGCTCAGCACTTTCTAAAGATGTATTCAAAATAATTGAAATGTCTTTAGTAACAAAATCGCCACCTTCTTGATCGACGAAAGAATATTTTAATTGATTATCATAAATAATTGAAGCAGAGGTTTGTCCCCCACCCATGTCAATAATGACGGTACCAAATTCACGTTCATCTTGACTTAATGCTACTTCAGCAATTGCTTGTGGTTGTAAAACCAATTCTTTAATCACTAAGCCGGCTTTTTCAACACAACGTTTAATGTTATGAATAATCGTTCTTGGTCCTGTTAATAAGGTCGCATATAATTCTAAGCGAACACCTATCATTCCGCGTGGATCACGTATACCGTTAAACCCATCTACCACAAATTCTTCTGGAATAACCGAAATGATTTCTCTTTCTGGTGCCACAGAGCGAACTTTAGCCGCGGTAATCACATTATCCACATCACGATTGGTAATCTCTCTATTTTCATTCGATACAGCAATCATTCCATGACAAGATTCTAAACCTAATTTATTACTTGGAATGCCGACCGATACTTCTTTAATTTTAACATTAGATTTTTGTTCCGCTAATGTAACAGCCTGTTGAATCGAGTAAACTGTTTCGTCAATATCAACGATCACGCCTCTACTTAATCCTCTTGACTTTACATTACCAACACCAATGATGTTAATTTGTCCATTAATATATTCTGCTACCACAACTTTAATCGATGTGGTGCCGATATCTAAACTCACAAAAATTTCATGATTTCTCATTACAATATGTAACCCCCTTAACGTAGTTTTATGTATTATAGGAGTTGTGTCTACCTCTAATAGCTCTCTACAATTTTAACACAAAATAAATTTATATTGAAGATAAAACTTCAAATAGTACCAGAAATATTTATTAATTATCTAAATTAGTATCAAGTTTAATATTATTATTCCCTTCCGTTTCTGGTGTGAAGTAAGCTCCTACTTCTAAATTAACAGTTCCCATTTGGTCGCCAATAATTTTTTTCATGGCAGGATATTTATTAATTTTTTCAGCCACGGTAGAAGTGACGGCTTTGACATACATCCCGTCTTTCATTTTCATCGATAAATGATTTGGACGATTCAGATCCTTCGATAATTCAATGGTATCGATTAAAGCTAGGACATCTGGTTCAACTCTTCTTAAAGCCGTTGCTACTGTTACTAATTTACCTTTTTGTTCAACATTTAAAATTCTTGGTAAATTAAATCGGTCCATATTCTCTTGCAAATATTTATTGGATTCCACTAAGATTTCACCATTTTCCAATAAAGGATATAATTCCCCTTCAATTTCTACAATCGCCACAATATGATATTCTGCAACTTTAATATCCATTTGTTTCCAATTAACACGATCAAAAACAACGCCCGAAACAATAGGATTGGTTTGAATAATATTCTTTTCGATTTGTTCTCTATTAGCCATGACATTTTTAATTGTATCAAGAGAGCGAATCCTAGAAGAATGAGCAACCATTTCCGATTCTGCAATTTCATTACCGGAAACGGTTAAATGATTGACTTTATTAAAAGGGGCTAATTGCCACCAGAATGTCCACATTAAAATGAAAATTACGGCAGTCACACTAGCTAATTCAATTCGGCCAGTTGGCAACCCTTTAGTCCAATTAATGGGTGCTTTCTCTGGTTTACTTCTTACAATTCTTTGATTAGATGTTATAACGTCATTTACTTCTGCTTCTAATTGGTTGTTAAATTGTCGCACATTCTCTAAATCATCTTCAAAAATATTTGGCATTATAACACCTCCTTCAAAAAATTCTAATAATTGAAGCTTGATTATTGATTGAGAGCAGCAATTAATTCATTAAATTGTGCCCCTCGTTCTTCAAACGATTGGTACTGATCCCAACTTGCACAAGCAGGCGATAATAATACAACATCGCCACTTTCAGCATATGATTGCGCGGCTTTCGTTGCTTGTTCTAAATTATCTAGCATCACAATTTCTTCAATCTGAGCTTGTTCCATAGCTTCTTTCATAATTTCTTTTGATTCACCATATAAAATAGCAACCTTGACATTTTCTAAATATGGTATTAATCCATCAAATCTAATGCCACGGTCCAAGCCGCCACCAATATAGACTGTTGGTTCAGTAAAACTCTTTAATGCAGTAATGGTTGCATCAGGATTAGTCGCTTTGGAGTCATTATAATAACGAATACCATTATAACTCCCAACAGGTTGGATACGATATTCAACACCTTGATAATCCATAATTGTATCGTGAATAATGTTGTTAGGAACGTTTAATATTTTGGTAATTGCAATAGCAACTAAAATGTTCTCAATATTATGCTCACCGGGAATTTGAATATCGTTTTCTTTCATAATTAATTCGCCTTTAAAGTATAAACCACCATTTTCATAATACGCTCCAGTTTGTCGTACTGAATCCGTTAAATTTAATCTAGCAAATGGTACTTTATTAGCAGGCGATTCAATCACATAGCTCGCAAGTTCTTTTTGATCTGCATTAAAGACTATAAAGTCATGATTATCTTGGTTTTGAATAAGTCGTAATTTTGCTTTAACATATTCTTCTCTTGAACCATGATAATCTAGGTGAGCGGAGAAGATATTCGTAATGGCAGCAATATGTGGTTTGAATTTATCTGTTCCCATCAGTTGAAAACTCGATAGTTCCATCGTTACCACATCATTTTGTTTTACTTTTGGTAAAACCGATAGTGTCGGAATACCAATATTACCTGCTAAATGGGCATGATACTGACTATTTTGTAAAATATTATTAACCAAGGTAGTAGTGGTTGTTTTACCGTTACTGCCCGTTATACCAATTAATATTCCCGGATTATACCAATCGAAAATTTCAATATCAGTATAAATAGGAATCTCTTGTGCAATAGCCGCCTGTAATAATTCAATTTGATAAGGAATACCAGGGTTTTTAACAATAAAGTCAAAGTTTTCGTTTAAAAGTGTAACTGGTTGCTCTTTATCAACAACGATAACGCCTTTAGCTTTTAATTCTTTAATTGATGGTTCTTCGCTTAAATCATTTAAATCGTTGATTGTGACATTCGCACCTTGAGAAACTAAAAATTCAGCGGCTCCTCTTCCCGTTCTAGCGTAACCTAAAACCAATACTTTTTTATCTTTTAAATCCATTTTGACACCTTAAATCCTTTTTTATTTGAATAAGCTAATATAAATCATCGCGGCAATCATACCAACTAACCAAAAGACATAAACGACTTTCGATTCAGACCATCCACTCATCTCAAAATGATGGTGAATCGGACTCATTTTAAAAATACGTTTACCTGTTGTTTTGAATGACCATACTTGTAAAATAACACTTGCTGTTTCCACAACAAATACAAAACCTATGATCAATAAACTCCATGGATTGTTCAATAAAATTGATATAACGGCTAATCCAGCACCTAAAGCAAGTGAGCCTACATCGCCCATAAATATTTTCGCTGGTTTCTTATTATAAATTAAGAATCCCAATAAGGCACCTACCACTACAAAACAAGCTAAGGCAATAGCCTGCGCACCTTGATTAATAGCAATGGCAAAATAAGCACTATAAGCAATAATATTCAGTCCTGTTGCTAGGCCATCTAAACCATCGGTAAGATTAACGGCATTGGAAAATCCATTAATCCAAACACCAGCAAAAACAATTAAGATAACAGGATTGGTAATTTGTATAAACCCTAAGGGGATGGATATTTTATATTGATGTAATACGCCAATCAACATAATAACGATTGAAAAGATGATTTGCAAAATGAATTTCTGTTTGGCGGTTAATCCTTCATTTTGCTTTTTGAAGATACTAATAAAATCATCTACAAAGCCTATTCCTCCAAATAATAAGAAGGTTAAGAGGATCATCCAAACACTACCTTCCAGTAATTTCATTAACCATGCACTGATTAATAAAGTAACTAATATTGCAAAAACAAATACCGTTCCACCCATGGTAGGAGTTCCCGTTTTAACTTCATGCCACGTTGGACCTTCCTCACGAGTTGTTTGACCGATCTTTTTATAATTAAAATAACCAATAAAAAATGGCATAATTGAGACAGTAATCGCGAAGCTTACTGCCAATGGTAAAGCTAATTCCATATTTTTTCACCTAATGTCCTATTTATTTTTTCTTAAAGTAGCTTTAATTACCTCAACTTCATTATAAGGGACATAATCATCCCCAATGACTTGATATAATTCGCCACCTTTACCTGTAAAAACAACCGTATCATGTTCATTTGCCTGATTCAATGCGAAGGCTATCGCTTGTTCTCTTTTTTCAATAATTGTATAGTCTACTTCATTATGCTGACCAATTATTTCCTGACAAATTTTTTGAACCGGCTCATGGCGTGGATTATCGGCTGTAAAAACGATATAATCTGAATATTTAAAGACGATGTCCCCTATTTCAGGACGAGCCCCACTATCTCGATTACCTCCACTATGTCCGATTAAAGTAATTAATCTTCCTTGCTTTTTAGCTGATAATTCTTTTAAAACATTTTCGATAGCATCTGGTGTATGGGCAAAATCCACTACTACTTTATAGGGTTGTCCTTCATCAACTAATTGCATGCGACCACTCACACCTTCAAACTCACCGCTTACTCGAATAATTTCTTCGGTAGAATAGCCATAATAATATTTCAAACATAAAAAGGCTGCCATATAATTTGCCACATTATAATCACCTAGCATTTTTAAAATAACTTGATGTGGACGTTGATTAACCCAGAGCTTAAACTTAGTTTGGTTATCTACTACTTCAATGTCTGTAGCATAAACGGTGGCATCAGCGTTACCAATACTATAAGTGGCTACTTCAGCAGCTGTAGCTTGAGCCATCAGCTGACTGTATTCATCATCTAAATTAACAATCGCTAGTTTTGGTCGCCCATTCGATAATTTTTGACCTAATTGGGCGAACAATAAACTTTTAGCATAAGCATAATGCTCCATTGTATGATGAAAATCTAAATGTTCGCGTGATAAGTTGGTAAAAATTGCACAGTCGACTTCAGTATACCATAAACGACCTAATTGCAAAGCGTGTGATGACGCCTCAATGATTGCATCTTGACACTCTTCTACTACCATTTCATTAAATAATCGTTGTAATTCTAAAGCATTCGGAGTAGTGTTGACTGCGGGATAATATTTTTCGTTGACCTTATAATGTAAGGTTCCTAACAAGCCCGTTTTATGACCTAATCTCGTTAACCAATCACTAATCATTGAACTTGTGGTTGTTTTGCCATTCGTACCCGTGATCGCTGTTATCGCTAATCTTTCTGATGGACGGTGATAAAATTGATTAGCTAGGATTGCTTGAGCACGAAAAGTTGAATCTACTAATATAATAGTCGCATTTAAGTTTTGCCATGCTTCACGATATTCTTCTACCACTACAACATTGGCACCCGCTTTAACTGCTAGTTCGATAGCATGATGCCCATCAAAATGTTCACCACGTATCGCAATATAACAACTGTTCGCGATAATTTTGCGTGTATCATTCACTAATAAACTAATCTCTTTATTTGCTAATGGTTCTCCATAAATAGCTTTTAATCGAAGGACTTCGATTAAATCTGTCGCTTTCATGTATTTCCTTCTTTCTTTACTGATTAATATAAATCGATTCAATAAACGGATGGAATGTTTGGGCTAAAATCTGTGAACCAATTAGGCCTTTCTTATCCGTTGGTTGTTTCATATAAAGATACATCATATACTTTGGGTCCTCAGCCGGAAAAAAAGCCACTACCGAGTCGGTATAATCATTCGGCCCAGTTAAATAACCGGTACCATCTTCATTGGCAATTTCAGCGGTACCTGTTTTAGCCGCTACTTTAACGATGTCACTCTTGAATGGTTTTGCCGTCCCATAATCTTTTTCAACGGTATCGACCATTAAGCCTAAGACATGATCAGCAGCTTCTTTGGAAATAGGTTGTCCTAATTCTTGTACTTTATACTGATTATTTTTTTCGCCAATACCTTCGATGTATTGAACCTTAACCATTGTACCATGATTTGCAATAGAGGTAAAAGCTTGAAGCAATTGAATCGGTGTTGTCGAAAATGCTTGGCCAAAACTTGACATATATCGCGATACGGGATTATCAAAACTAAAGGTGCCGTCAATTTCATTAATTAATCCTGAGTTAGTTGATTTTCCAAATCCAAATTTATCAAGTTCGTCTATCCATTTTTCTTCACCGAGTCGCTCAATTAAAGTGACCATCGCCGTATTACTTGAACGAGCTAAACCTTCTTCAAAGGTAATATCTCCCCATCCATATAAATTATGATCATTAATTTTAGTATCAAATATTTCAATCGTTCCCGAATGATACTTTTCGTCTGGCTGATATAGATTATGGTCATAAGCGACACTCATCGTTAATATTTTGATTGTTGATCCCGGTTCATAAGCATCTTCGGTTAAAAAATTTCGCCATTCTTTATCAATGCCTTCACGGGTATTTAAATTAAACGAAGGCCGTTGAGCCGCTGCAATTAATTTACCGGTTTTCACTTCTACTAGGTAAGCTCCCATCTCTTTTGGTTGGTAAGTAGTAATGGCGGTATTTAATAAATCCTCTAGTTGATTTTGTAAGCGACTATCGAGCGTTAAGTAAAGATCATCACCAGATAAATAATTAAGGTTATTCGATGCTTCCCATTGTTCTCGGTAGTCTTTCGCACCACTTAACTGTTCATCGTAGCTTAATTCAATCCCTAACTGTCCTTTTAATATTTCAGCGTCTTCATAATCATCATTTTCTCCTGCCATTAAGGGCGTCGCATAGCCTATTAAATGGGAAGCAAAAAAGTCATTAATGTACTGACGCGTTGTTTCACTCGCAAAATAGACACCCGGTAAGTTGGCTTCTTCAATTTTCTCTTTTACTTCTTTTGATAAATTACGACCGGCTTCACCAAATTCAATTTGATTAGCATCCGGATTACGCAATAAGGTTAAAACTTGATCACGGGTTAAATCAATATTCTCAGATAGTACTTTGGCGGTTAAATCATAATCTTTTACAATTACTTCCTCATCGGCATTTCTTAAAATTGCAAATAAAGAATAAGAAGTAGTATCCATGGCAATCGGTTGATCTTTAGAATCAAAAATCGTCCCTCTTCTTGCTTGTGTAATACTACTTCTTTCATTGGCTATTTCAGTGTAACTAACTAAATCGACGCCATTTACTGATTTTAGAACAGTTAATTGCACAATTCTAGTAATAAATAATACACACATTACTACAGCCGTCATAGCCAAAATAAATATGTTTAGCTTACTACTTTTCATTATTACTCAACTGACCTCACTCTCGATGAATCAATGTTTAAATTGCCTTCTTTAGCTGCTTTTTTTATTATTTCATAATTATATTGGTCACTAATTTTATTATAAATAGTGTCTGTATGTGTCTGAAGAGTTGAAATCTCTGATTCATAGTTTCTAACTGCGATTTCAGCTTCAGCTGTCTTTTGTTGCATTATTAAATTAAATGCGATTAACACGGTGCAAACTAACATGACTCCCATTAACACCAAGGCATGAATCCGTGTAAAGACAAATACAGATGTTCCTGTTTTACTAATCGATGCGTCAAATGGTTGAGAATAAGTTTGATGATTCATTGTTGGATATTCAGTTGTTTTGCTTATTACTTCCGCCATTTTTATCACCTCATGAAATATCAAATGTTAGTTTGATATTTTTTCTCTTTATTGTTTTATTCTTTCAATTATTCTTAACTTAGCACTACGAGAACGATTGTTCTCAGATAGTTCTTCTTCACTTGCGACAATAGGTTTACGATTAACCAATGTATAATCAGCACTAGCTATTGTGGGTAACACTGGTAAATTATGTGGTATTTCAGGTGCAGTACTTAATTCTTTAAAATATTGTTTTACAAATCGATCTTCTAAAGAATGGAAAGTAATGGCGCTAATACGTCCACCAACTTTTAATAATTTAACTGCTTGTTGCATTGAATCTTCTAAGGCTCCTAATTCATCATTTACTGCAATACGGATTGCTTGGAAAGTTCTTTTAGCAGGATGGCCCCCTGTTCTTCTCGTTGCAGCTGGAATTGAAGTTTTGACAATTTCTGCTAATTGTGTCGTCGTCTCAATCGGCGCAATTGAACGTTCTTTTTCAATATTACGTGCAATACGTTTGGCAAATTTTTCTTCACCATATCGAAATATTATTTTCATTAATTCTTCAAAAGGCCACTGATTGACTACTTCGTAAGCAGTCAATGCTGCCTCTTGATTCATTCTCATATCTAAACGTGCTTCTTGATGATAACTAAATCCTCTTTGTGCAACATCTAATTGTGGGGAGGAAACTCCTAAATCATAGTAAACGCCGTCGACTTCAGTTACACCATAAGTCGCTAACGCTTCGGTTATATTTCTAAAATTATTATGAATAAAGATTACTTTACCCTTTTCGACTTCGTCTGCTAATTCTTTTTTCGCATTCTCAATCGCCACCATATCCTGGTCAAAGGCATAAAGTCTTCCATCATCATTTAATTGGGATAGGATATATTTGGCATGTCCAGCCCCACCTAATGTACAGTCAACATAAATGCCATTTGGTTTAATATTTAGACCATCAATTGTCTCTTTTAATAACACTGTATAGTGCTCAAATGACATAATCTCACTCCTAATTAAAATCCAAAATCAAACAAATCTTCTGCAATATTTTCAAATTCATCATCATTCATTTCAGAAAAATTATTCCATTGTTCGCTACTCCAAATCTCGATACGGTCTGACACGCCGACCACACGGCATTCCTTATCGATTTTTGCGAACTCTATTAAATTTTTCGGTAAATTAACACGTCCTTGACGGTCAAACTCTACTTCAGTGGCAGCTGAGTAGAATAAACGCGTAAAAGTACGTGCATCTTTTTTTGACAAAGGTAAATTTTTCAATTTTTCATGGATGGTTTCCCAACTTGACATCGGAAATCCAAACAAGCATCCATCCATCCCACGAGTGATAATAAAACGCTCACCCAAATCAGGTCTGAATTTTGCAGGCATAATGAGTCGCCCTTTTGTGTCAATATTATGTTGATATTCACCAATAAGCACGACCCTTCACCCACTTTCTAATGCTTTGATTATAGTTTACCACAATTCCCCACAACGTACCACTTTTTCCTAAAAATTATCAAAAAAATTACGACTTTAATAATAGAAAGTCGCTAAACGTTGATATAATAAGGTTTATATTTAAATAAAAAAGTGGGGGATTTTCCCATAATAGTGGTAGAATCCCCCATGAAACACCTATAAATAAAAAAAGGTGGGGGATTATCCCACAAAATACGTAAATAATCTTAAAATCACTAAGCCAAGAAAAAAAGCCGATAAATGTTGAAATAATAATTTACTTGCCATTAAATAATAATTTTTAAAGGTAAAGTGATCAATGCGACGCACATAATCATATAATTGCAAAACTAAAATAAAACATGAAAAAAATAAAATAAACGGCACTAAATTATAATCAAAAATAAGCCACCCTAATAAATAAATGGAGGTTAGCCATAATGGTATTAAAATGATAGCCATCGTCAGTGGCCACTCTTTAAAAAATTTCAGATACTCTTTGAAATACTTTTGAATTAAATAAACCATTAAAATAGGCATAATATAAATCATTAGTTCACTTAATGAAAATGGGTACATGCTATCACCTTCTAAAAAAGAGGCAAGGCAAAGTCATCATTTTTTTGCCAAACCTCCGTATCAAAATAATTGTTCTGTGCTATTTTACAAAATTAATAATATGTTGCCAAGTATCACGATTTAATACTTCCCAATAATTACCATCTCCTATGAGACAATAACCAACAAACAACCCAATCACTACAAACAAAATAAGTAATAATAGGTAAAGGATTATTTTTAATATTAATTTCAATGCTTTAATGAGCATCGATTCTGTAAGATAGGTTTCGCTCATAAGAATCATCCTTTTATTATCCAATTAATCGTCTCTTAAGTCGTAAGAACCAACGTTTTAGTTTGTGTTTTTCGGAAACATTTTTTCGTTCTAATTTTCCACTTAAGATTAATTCTAACATGAGGCCGGTACCAATCGCAACACAACTCATTGGTTGTTCTGCTCTTAAAGCGCTAACCCCTAATTCCTCGGTTAAATATGTATCCAAATGATAAGTCATCGCGCCACCACCAGTTAAAATAATCCCTTTTTCAATAATGTCACCTACCATTTCCGGTTCGGTATCTTCCAAAATACGTCTTGCTGTACGTGCGATTATTTGCAATTGTGGCCGGATTGCTTCGTAAATATGATTAGAAGTGACATTTAATGATCTTGGTAATCCCGATACTAAATCGCGACCTTTCAAATCATATGTTGCTAGTTCCCCTTCTTCAACAGGTAAAGCACTCGCCAACAATTTTTTTACTTCTTCAGCGGAGCGCTCGCCAATTAATAAATTATGATGCTCCTTAAAATATTGGACGATTGCTAAATCAAAGTCATCCCCTGCGACCTTTAAAGATTCACTATTAACAATTTCGCCTGATGAAATCACTGCGATGTCTGTGGTCCCGCCACCGATATCCATAATCATGTTAGCAGAAGCATCCGTTAAATCAATCCCTGCTCCGACAGCAGCAATTTTCGATTCTTCCTCAATAAAAATTCGACCGCCAATTGCTCTTTCTGTTGCTTCAACTAGTGACAATTGTTCAATTTCACTTATATTAGAAGGGCAACAGATTAACACATTGGGTTTAGAAAACCAGCGTCGTGCATGAATTTTTTCTAAAAATAGAACTAACATTGCTTCAGCTAAATCAAAATCAGCAATCACACCACCTTTTAAAGGATGGACGATTTCAATTGATTCTGGCGTTCGCCCTATCATTTCATAGGCACGTTTACCAACCTCAATAATTTCATGTGACCGGCTGTCTACCGCCACTACTGAAGGTTCGTTGACCACAATGCCGCGCCCTTTAAAATGAATTAACACATTTGCAGTACCGAAATCAATTCCTATATCTCTGCTCATATGTTCACCTCATTTTGCCTACTTAGACAGTTACAGGCTTCGTATTGGATTGATTCAATGAATGAATGTCAACACGTTCTATATTCGCCCCTAAAGCAATTAGTTTTTCATGGAATTTATAATATCCACGATCTAAATATTGTAATTCGGAAACACGGGTTAATCCTTTTGCAGTTAAACCTGCAATAATTAAAGCAGCAGCCGCTCGCAAATCAGTCGCTTTAACGCTAGCCCCTGTTAATTCAGATGGTCCGTACATAGCGACGGTTTGTCGATCAACTTTAAATTCTGCACCCATACGACGTAATTCTTCAAAATGCATAAAACGATTTTCAAATACTGTTTCAGTTAAAACTGAACTACCTTCTGCTAATAATTGTGCGATAGTCATTTGAGCTTGCATATCCGTTGGAAAACCAGGGTGTGGTAAAGTTTTTACATCAACTGGTTTTAATTTCTCAGGACCTTGAACACGAATACCGTCTTGATAGTCCTCAATAACAACACCCATTTCTCTTAATTTACTAATTAGTGGACGATTGTGCTCAGCGATTGCTCCTTCAATATAGACATCACCTTTTGTAACAGCTGCCGCTACCATAAAGGTTCCCGCTTCAATTCGATCTGGTACCACGGAATGTTCTGTTCCATGTAATGTTTGCACACCTTCAATACGAATTGTCTCTGTACCAGCTCCGACGACATGAGCACCCATTTTATTTAAAAAATTCGCTAAATCAACAATCTCTGGTTCACGGGCCACGTTTTCAATGATAGTGGTTCCTTCGGCATAAACAGCTGCCATCATAATGTTTTCAGTAGCTCCGACACTTGGAAAATCTAAATATATACGCGCTCCAACTAATTTATCAGCTGTTGCTTCAACATAGCCGGCAGCACGTGTAATCTTCGCGCCTAAAGCTTCAAATCCTTTTAAATGTAAATCAATCGGTCTTGACCCAATCGCACAACCACCTGGCATTGCGACACGAGCATGACCAAATCGTGCTAATAATGGTCCCATTACAACAATAGAAGCACGCATCTTGCTAACAAAATCATAGTCAGCCGTTGTTAAGATATCACCTGTTGCATCTAAAATCATCGTATTGTTCTCTGTATCAAATTTATTTTTTACATTAATATTGTTCAATAATTCATTAATTGTATAGACATCTGATAGAACTGGAACATTTGACAAGTATGTCTTACCCTCTTCAACCAAAATAGAAGCAGCTAAAATGGGTAATACGGCATTTTTCGCTCCTTCAACCTTAACAGATCCCTCTAAGCGATTACCGCCTTGTACTAAAATTTCTTCCATATTCAATTTATTCCCCTTTAGTTTTACCTTATCGTTTTGGAGCGAACGATAAGTCGATTTAATTATAGGAATATACTGTATAAAATACTACGCAATAATTCCATGATCGTAATAACAAACGAGCCAGTAAGATGTCCCAGTGCGATGCTTGCTAAAATACAAACATACTGAGCATAAACATAATTTCTTTTGGAAAATAATTTACGCCAATCAATTTTTTCTAAAATCATATAAGACATCATGACGAATAAAAATCTTACAAGCAGTACTGCCATACCATTTGCTGTTGTCATTTTATTCTCACCCCTCGTTTCTTTTCTATCATAGCATAAAATAAATTTAAATACACCCAAAAGTTATTTTGTAATCAAAATTTTTAAAAGGCAAATTTCAAGTTTAAATTAGCCAGCGTAC
>NZ_KV805762.1:0-4758 GCF_001811625.1 Globicatella sp. HMSC072A10
TCTAATTCGTGTTACGTATTCGGGAAGTTGGGATTTAGCTTATTTTATTTCTATTCCCTCATAAATGGCTCTAGGACCGCCAACATAACGTGGACGTGAAGTGACTGCCGTCACATGAGCATGTCCTAAAGTTTTAATCGTCGGTCTAATCGGTACTTGAACGGATTTAACATGCATCCCAATAAAAGTATCGCCAATATCAATGCCGGCTTTTGCTTGTACTGCCATCACTTCAATCGGATTTTTAAATAATTTAAAAGCTGATACCGAAGCAGCGCCTCCGGCATGAAGACTCGGTCTTACCCATACCTCTTCATAGCCTTTACGTTCAGCTACCTCTGACTCAATAACTAATGAACGATTTAAATGTTCGCAGCCTTGAACCGCTAAATGAACGTTTAATGGATTTAACTTATTTAAAAGTGTTTGAACGATCAACTCACCAATTTCTAAACTAGAATGTTTGCCAATTTGATGCCCCATCACTTCACTTGTTGAACATCCTAAAACAAAGACATCATTTTCTTTTAAATTTGCCTTTTCAATAATATTGTCCATAATTTCATTTAAGTTTTCTTGTAATTGTTCTACGTTCAATTCTGCTCCTTCTTCCTAATGAGAGTATACTTTTAATATCGATAAAAATTTATTTTTAACAAGCATCACAACGACGCTTCCAAAACCAACTTGTACAATGTTACTTGGGATTGATACCCATCCTACGCCGCCACCATATAAGAATTCATTGGCCATCGCATAGCCGCCAACCATAATCAAGCCAGCGATTGTTAAAGCAAATAACATGCTTTTATTGTCGTTTCCATATTTTTCAACAATCAAGCCATAAACCAATCCTTGTAATCCATGAATGACAAATGAGAATGGTGCCCAAATAGTATATCCTGAAATTAAATCGATTAATAGGCCAGTGAGTCCCCCAACAACTCCCCCACCTAATGAACCGAAGGCTAAACCTGCACAATAAATTCCGGCATCTAATATTGTAACAAATCCATTAGTAGCAGGAACTGGTATAATAATTAATAATGACAAAACTAAAGTTACTGCTGTAATGACTGCTAAATATGTTAATGTACGAACATCAAATTTATTTCTCATTTTTATCCCCTATTCTATTCCAAATATTTCCCCCATCACCGGATGGTAAAGATAAACCTTGATTGATCCCTTGATATACAAAGTGTTTAGCATTTTCAATTGCTTGCTCGAGTGTTTCATTATTTGCTAATTGAGCTGCAATCATTGAAGATAATGCACAGCCAGCTCCATGTATATTTAAGGTGTCTAATTTAGGTAATTCAAAAAAGTGTACCTTTTCACCATCAAATAAAACATCCACTGCTTTTTCACCTGGAAAGCGCGCACCACCGGTAATCAATACTGGAGTTTTCACAATCGAGTAGATATTCTTAGCTTCATCTGCTAGCATCAATTGATTCTCAATGTCACCACTTTCAGCAATAATCTTTGCTTCCGTTAAATTAGGTGTAATCACTGTCGCTGATTTCATTAAGTCAATCATTTCTAATCTAATTTGCTTGATTTCCTTCGATGACTCCTTAAAAGCCATTACAGGATCTATCACAATCGGACAATTTTGCGTTTCAATAAATTCTTTGACTATCGCAATCGTGATGGCATCGTTTAATAAACCTATCTTAATGGCTGATAATTGATAAGTGTTCGCAATCGTTTGAAGCTGTTGCTTAATTAAACTAGCAGGTAAAGAAACAATTTCAAAAGAATTATCACTACTCTCAACTGCGATACAAGTAATCACATTAACCGCAAAACTCCCTGCTTGTTCAATTGTCTTGATATCTGTAGTAATACCGCCACCACCCCAAGTATCCGAACCAGCTATTGTTAAGACTACTGTATCCATTTTCTCCCCCCTTTGTAAATAATATTTTCATTATAGCACATTTTCTTTTATTTGAACGCTTTTTAAAAAACATTCATCAATTATGTTAATAAATGTTCCTCCAAATAAACTTTATTTCGTTTATTAATATTTCCACTCATTTCGAATAATGAATCTATTTGAGATGACTTTTTTTAAAAGATAGATTACTTAAAAATTCATGAGCACACTTAACCGACAACCAAAATGATAGTGGAAGCGTCCTATTAGAATAACAATACCAGCTATCTAAAATTAATTTATTTCCTTTTGCCATTCAACTCCTTTCTAATGGAATCATATATTGATTCATTTTTTCAAGCTAATGACGTTTCCTATAGCCATTTAATTCGTTTCTATGGAATCATTCATTAACATTTTTTCAATCAATGAATGAAACGGATTGCGCACCTAATATTTTTCCATCAAAAGAATCGCATTCTTAATTATCTACTCAAACATAAACAGCATAAAAAATAGGAATAACGTCTAGTAAAATTAGAACATTTTACTATCAGTCATTCCTATCGATCACCTTTTCATTATTCAGTTGTTACATCCTCTTTTGCGTCATCCCATTCAATGGAACGGACTTCTCCTGATTCATTTACGCCCATTTTCACTTCGGTACCATCATTTAAGAATGGTAATGAATCATTTAATTGAATAGGTGCTTGATATACTTTACCATCGATCATGAAATAATAAACGGTATTACCACTTTTAACGACAGCCTGTACCTTTTCTACTGCACCTACCACTTCAAGTAAATCCTCTTCTGTCTCTAAATCCTCAATATCAACCGGATTTTCAGCTGCATAACTTAACAATAATTTTTCAACACTATTTTCAACATATACGGTTTGATAATTTTGCACATCGACTAAAGCATAGGCTTTAATTAATCCCGAAGAATCTTTTAATGAAAGCACATAAACAGGTTTACCACTTAAATTAATTAGCAATGGGAAGGTTGCTGTATAACCTTTTTCTTGGACACTTCCTTCAGCCGAACTCATCGCAGAAAATTCTTCGGCTGCACTGATTGGGTACATTTTGGCTTCTTTTGTTCTTAAATTAACTAAAACAAACCCAATGTTCGATTCATCCGCATTAATTGAAGTAATCCCCGTATAGAGATATAAATCATCATTCATCGGTAAATAGTTATATCCTTCTGTCGGTCGTGTCACACCTTCATTTGAAAATAATGTATTCCAAAACCCATTCACATATTTTCCATGCATTTGCAATTGATGTAAAATTAAATCGGCACTATAGACACGATCAACCCATTGTGGTATTTCTTCTAATGAATAATGTTTAGACTCACCAGTTGAGGCATTGACTACCACTATTCCTGTTACTTCTGGTTCAAATAAGAAGAAATTACGGCCATAAGTTGACGCAATATAATAAGGCATTCCTTCATCGTCTACCTCAAAACTTGGCTTGCCAAAGATAGTAAAGGGATATTTAAATCTTAGATGACGATTAATATTACGCCAAAATTTATCGGCATAAGAATATTTAATCGGAGCTTCAGGTGTTTCAACCGTTACTTCTCCGGTAACATTATCTACCTTTAAATAATGCGGAATACCCTCAGAAAAATTATTTAACCATTTAAAAAATCCAGCATACTCTAATGGGGTCACACGATAAGGATAATTATTAATATTAATTTGCACATATTCAGGACTCGCAACAAACTGTGATACTAAATTAGTCAGTGCACCAAGCTTACGATTTCCTAATCTAACTGCAGTATCTCGGTCAATTAATGGTATCTGGTTGACATCCGTTTCTGAGAATTCTGTTTCAAAATCAGCCTGAGCTACTGGTAACATATCACGATATGAGGAAGCCATGAAAAATGGTGAAAAGATAGCTGAACTCACTAACCAAATAACCAGAGCCACTGGTAAAATACCAAATAAAACTTTATATTTAATGGACATGTTTTTTAACTGTGTACTGGTATTTTGACTACGATTAAAAACAAAATCAGAACCATCTTTTAATACTTCAATTATGATAATCCCCACTATGATGAGTCCTAGGAAAAACCAAAATTCAAAAGCAGCATAATGTATTGGTGGTAAAGCAATATAATAATAAACAAAAGCTAATATTGACAATACAAGATATAAAGAATTCAATCCCATGCGATTGAACAAGGCCAAAAACTTATGGTTGGAATTTTTCTTATGTTGTTGACTACTATTAGTCACATCTTTCATCTAAACTCACTCCTTAAAAATTTTTTTATATTTAACATTGGGATAATATAATTTATTTCGAGTAGATTTCAATTGACTGGTAATATACATCGAAAAATCATCATTAAAAGCAAATTCATCATAAATCAGACCATATTGGGGGGCATAATAAAAATACTGTGTAGCATCACTCGTATCTTGCTTTAATGACAATACTAAAACATCATGATAAGTCACTTGATTGACGGTAAAATCATCTAAAATGTTAATCACTTCATACTCTTGTTCTTCTTGATAGCCACTAAAAAAAGTATCTCCCACTCCTAGCTCTAATGGTATAATTAATGAAGTAGAATCATCTAAAGTATCTGGATGGTCTCTAAAATCTGTATTGTCATAGGTTTCTGGAAAGTAACTCAATTCAATAATGCCCTCTGGAGTTAATTGATAGACAAATGCGATAGAAGTACCGGCACCATCACGTCTAAATTGATAAATCCCATCTTCATTTAAAGGATATTGCAGTACCACTTTAAAACCAGCAAATTCATTACCAGAACCAATATAATCATAATTTTCATAATACTTGGATAGTAAAATTAAGCTAGAAAA
>NZ_KV805763.1:0-12914 GCF_001811625.1 Globicatella sp. HMSC072A10
GCCAAGTTAACGCCCATGCTGGGCGCACAAATAAAACCTCTCGCTATGCCTGATAAGGGCTGGCGAGAGGTTAGTTTGTATTTTTTTAAAGAATTGTAAGCCACGGTAAAATCTATTCAGTATAATCAAAGAAACGATTTGGAGCCGTTTTGGTTGGCGCTAACCATTCAAGTAATAAGTCAATCCATTTACTTGCTTGATAATTTGAATTAGCAGTTTGACGACCGGTTAAGATATTCGCCAGTGATAGTCCATGTTTACCTTTATCGAAAATATGCAATTCATAAGGAATCTTATATTCTTCTAGAGCTAAAGCAAACTCGATTGAATCAGTAACAGGCACCACATCATCTTCTCGTGTATGCCAGATGAAACTAGGTGGCGTCATATCATTAACAAAATTCGTCGGTTTTAAATCAGCCAATTCAACTTCGGTATTTTCTACTTTACCGGTAATCGCATACATCATTGGATTCACCGATTGTCCATATTCAGGTCTAACCGTTGAAGGAATTGTTAACGCTGGATAAATTAACACTAAATGAGTTGGTCGGTATAATTCATTTGATTTGCCAACTAATTGTGCTAACCACTCTTCATGCCAATGTACACCTAATTGCGCCGCTAAATTACCACCGGCAGAAAAACCTCCGACGACAATATATTCTTCATTAATCGACCATTCCTCTGCATTTTCTTTAAGAATTGTCATCGCCGTAGCCAACTCTACTAAAGGATTAGGATATTGACTAATAGGAGCGTCTGGCCAATTTGCTAATTCCGCATTAAATGCTTGAACCCCTTCGGTCGCATAATGTACGACCATTACTTGAAAACCTTTCGCAAAAAATTGCAATGCAACCATTTCAGATTCACGGTTTGAGGTAAACATATAACCTCCGCCAGGACATAACACCATCACCGGATATAAACGGTCACCATCAATTTCAGGGTTAGCTTCATGTAAATAAAATTTAGCGACAGCTCCATTTTCACCTATTTGTTCTTCAAAATAACGCATAATTGCCTCCTTTTCATTCAATGCTCTTTATGATAATAATCGAATTCCCTTAATAAAACACCTTTTAATTAATAGAACTCAAACTTCAACTGACTCTATTGTACGAGATTTTAAAGCGAATTCAAATAATCTTAACTAAATTTATCAAGTTTTTGTCCAGCCCCATTTAAAATAATAAAACCCTCTACCTATATACTCGCGTTGTTATTATATGGTCCATTGATGTTGCTTAATATCAACATGACACGCATCTTTAAAGGTGATACCTTCGTCTAATAATAAAGATTTTTGTTGAACAAAATGTGGTGCTAATCTTCCAGCTGCATTCACCACGCGATGACAAGGATACTCGCCATACAAGTCCGCTTGACTTAAAACTTTGCCAACTAAGCGCGCATTTTTTGGGCGATTAATTAATTGAGCGATTTGTCCATAAGTGGCAACATTACCTATTGGTATTTCTGACACGACCGATAACACTTCATAAATTAAGGCTTCAGAAAGAACTTTAGCTGACATAGCTGATTCTCCATTAACCTACTAATTCAATGGTGACATTTTCACTGTCTTTTAATAATTTCACAACGGGACATCGCTTCATACTGATTGCTAAAATTGATTGGGCTTCAGCTTTTTCAAGATGTGGCATTGCAACTTTTACTGCAATGAAAAATTGATAACCGGGTTCATCTGGTGCTAAATCAATTTCTGCTTTGACTACCGCTTGATGTTCATATCCGCGGCGTTTTTCTTCAGCTTCAATCGTTGCATTTAAACAAGTGGTTAACGCCAATCCTAGTAATTGCTCCGGATTCGTTCCTGGTATATTTTTGGTTGGACTTGAAACTTGCACCTGTAATCCATCCGCTTCATTTACATAAGCCACCCCTTCAATCCCATCTCGGTTAATAACTTCAGTATGATATAGTGATTTGTATTCCATTAAGATTCCCCTCTTTCGAGATTTAGTTTAACATAGTTTGAGCATTAGCTGAATTTATTTTGCTTGAAACTCTTGATTATTCAAACGCAAGCAATAATGTTGTCTAAAACTATTTGGATAATTTTTACTAATAGTTGAAAAGGACGCTTATGCCATGTCAAAATTATTATTTCCTGCTAAAATAGGCGGGATTGATTTATCTAACCGCGTCATGATGTCACCCATGTGTATGTATGAAGTACACGAACAAGATGGAAAACCAACCCCCTTCCATTTTGCTCATTATGGAATGCGCGCCATTAGTAAAGTGGGATTAATCATTCAAGAAGCAACCGCAATTGAGCCCGATGGGCGTATCACGAATGAAGATTTAGGTTTATGGAATGACGAACAAATGGAAGCAATGAAAAAATTAGTGGATTCCGTACATTATTTAGGTAGTAAAATGGGGATTCAGATTTCCCATGCTGGACGTAAAGCAAGTGATGCCCTAACACCCCTTAGCCCTAGTGGCATTCCCTATGGCGAACCTTACAATCCACCTGTTGAAATGACCTTAGAACAAATTCAAGCGACAATTGATGGGTTCGTAGCTTCCAGTATCCGAGCTGAAAAAGCGGGATACGACATGATCGAAATTCATGCGGCACACGGTTATTTAATTAGCCAATTTCTATCCCCTTTAGCTAATCAACGCGATGACCAATACGGCGGCAGCTTAGAAAACCGTTATCGTATTTTACGTGAAATCATTGATGGCATTAAAGCCAAAGTAGCTCTACCGATTTGGGTACGTATCTCGGCCAATGCATATGATGAAACTGGACAACAAAATACTATTGAAGATTGGCAACAAATGGCTCGTTGGATGGAAGAACAAGGCGTGGCAGCCATCGATGTCTCCACCGGTGGCATCTTAAGTAAAAAACCTAATATACCGGTTCATGCTGGTTTCCAAACACCTTATGCAACGAAAATTAAAGAAGCCGTTGCGATTGATGTGGTTACCGTCGGCTTAATCGATGATCCAGGTATGGCTGAATTTATCCTACAAACCAACCAAGCCGATGCCGTGATGATTGGTCGCGCTATCTTACGCAACACTAATTGGTTAAATGATGCAGCAGTAGCCTTACATGACCACGACTTTAAACCATATAATAATTCTTATATGAGAGGACAGAAGGGGTAATTAATACTCTGGCAATCATTATATTTGACCAGTTAGGTCTTATGTTTTTAGATTGCATCATCATGTAAATCAATGCATCAAATGACTTACTTCTAGTTATCGGGTAACTTCTTTACTTCTACCAGAACTAAAAATAATGGAAATCATAAATTAACCTGCCCCTGACCAAATCAAGCCTATTGTTAGTGATGATGGTAATGGATTAGAAACATTTTTATTTTCGTTGTACTAAGATATTATCATTTACGTTTACTATACTTTTATAAGAATTCAAAAATAATACTTTAACGTCTTTGGTTTTATGTTATAATCAATGAGTTGAAATTTTGTTAAATCATTTGAGGAGTTGGTTATGATAATAGTCATTGGTGGCATGATTGGCGCTGGTAAAACAAGCGTGGCCAAAGTTATTGGAGAGCAGTTAGATTCTGAAGTTTTTTATGAAAATGTCGAAAATAATGATATTTTGCCATTGTTTTATACAGCTAGCCCGGAAGAACAGGATGCAAAACGTTATCCTTTCTTATTACAGTTAGAATTTTTAAGTAGTCGTTATCAAGATATTAAACGCGCATTCCATAATCGTCATAATGTCTTAGACCGTTCAATTTATGAAGATTGGTATTTCTGTAAAGTTAATAATGATTTAGGCCGCATTTCTGATATGGAATTTAAAATATATGAAAAATTATTAAATAATATGATGGAAGAGTTGGAATCCTTACCACAAAAAGCACCAGATTTAATGGTCTATTTACATGGTTCATTTGAAACCATTATGGAACGCATTGGGCTTCGTGGACGAGAATTTGAACAAGATGAAAGTTTACGTCATTACTATTATACTTTATGGTCAGGTTATGATGCTTGGGTTAAAAATCACTATCATGCCTCTCAAGTGTTAATGGTGGATATTGATCAATTAGATGTTGTCAACCGTCCTGAAGACATTCCTGTCCTAATGAAAATGGTCAAAAACAAATTAAATATTTTAGACAATGAAGCTTAATTCATTAACTTAACAGCAATGATTTCTGCCCAATTGATAGTATCGATTGGACTTTTTAAATATTTCAAGAGCGGGCAATCAGTAAAAATCAATTTACTGATCGCCCGCTCTTTTTCACAATCTTTTTCTTAAAACAAACTCTTTCGCATCATAAAAACGTCTTTATTATCAACTTTTCTACCAAAAGCGTCATTTAACTCTCATTTTTTTCATTGTATTGTAATCATTCACTTGCTCTCAAACAATCCCCCGTTCAAAACAATCACCTAATTCACCTTTTTCAAAAATAAAAATTTTTTCTAACCATTTTTATTGAATTAAGCACATTTTTCCTTAAAACCTGTTCATTTTGGATAGGTAATATTTTATCATCAATTGTTTAAGCGAGTTCACAAACTTTTTATTTTTACAATTAAAGTTGTCTGCTAAACAGAATACGTTATATAATTTTTAATGATGGTGATTTCTACACCAACACTACTTGACATAGAGCCACAATTATGTAAGCAACAGCGCAATGATGATGTAAACTAATTATTTTACAGCTTCCATTAATTCTAACATAATATCTGCTTGTGGTAAGGCCATAACGGATTTAATGTCTTTACGCACTCCTGGTAAATCTTGATAGGCATCCGTTTCTGTTCCTGAGACAATCGTTCTAAACCCATGTTGGGACCAAGCTATTTCTTGGACTTCTTCATCTAACATGACCTTTCTCATCACTTCTGCTCCTTCATCTATCCCGATTAGGACATGAGAAGACCAAACTGTCGGTGAGGGGTATAACATCACGATGTCATCTTTCACTTGATTGTATACATTAGGCTCAATTTTTGAAAATTCTAACCATTGACTCTCGTAACCCGCAATTATTGGATAGGCACCGACTCCTTGTTTTAAAAACTGATTAAATAAATCGGATGATGAGGTTTGACTATAACCTATTTTATTATAAATAGCTTTTAAGACTGGTTTTAATTCAGCAACTTGTTCCTTAGTAATCGCTTTGTTATCATTTAGCGCATTGGCTAATAATCCTAAAAACATATTCCCTGAGTTCGACGCATTTGGATTGGTAGTATCCACCAAGATATCCCCATATAATTCGGTTAGTCCGATATCGGCCCAAGTTTTACCTTCTTTCATAGCGTTAGCTAATTTGGCCATATCGACCATGTAAATACCGTTTTCTTCTGTGACATAACCTGCCTTAATTAAAACATCTACGACGATATGGCGCGAGTATAACACAATCGGTGTATTAAACATGATGTCTGAAAATTGATTTTCTCCGCCTAAATATTCTTGTAAATCAGCCGCGAATTGACTTGAAGGGAATAGATATTGGAAATTATCGCTCGCACCTGGTTGAACCATATCAACCGAACCTGCTTTACGATAATCATAAGTCAAGCCATATTCTTTCTTGGCAATTTCTTTTACTCTTGCATTTTCTAAAAGGTTAATTTTTTCTCCTCCGACTAAACCGGTAATCGAAACTTGGTCAGGTTGTCCAGAACGTAAAAACGAAAATCCAATTACTGCTGCTATTACAATAAGTAATAGACCTAATCCAAAGAATTTTCCATTTTTCATGACTGTTCCTCCTGTTTAAATTCTTCACCCATCTGAGCGGTTTTTTCTAATAAATCGGTTTGTAATTCTAAATTGAGATATTTTTGTTGGTGATAGGAATCGCGTTGTTGGTTAAAGATTTGCTTCAAGTACCCTAGCGCTTCCGTAGTTTGTGCTTTTACCTGCTGTAATTTATTAGTAGAAACACCCACTCTTTCTAATTCATAGTAGTTCTCAATAATTTCCTCCGACTTCGTTGTATAATATTCAATAAAATGTCGACTAGCCGATAAGGCTTGAAGATGGTCATCTAAATATTCATAGATCGAAAAACCAATCCCTGTCAATGAATTGGCAAGCTCAGCCACTTCTTGGTCTTCTATTTGTTTTGCGTTCTGTTCCATACGTTTAACATTTTTGCCCAGTACTTGGTATAAATCAGCCAACTCTTTATTAAGCTGATCATCGAGCACTTCGACATTACCAATTTTAATTTTTGGGGTAATCAAAAAGTAAATCGCAAAAAATAAAATTAAAGTTAATACTAACACTAAGTATAATGGCCATTCAAGAAGATACCAGAAGATTAGAAAAAAGATTAAACTGCCTAAAAATGATAATAGATTTTGTTTCACCATTTTGACATCCTCCTTCTATCTTAATTATACCCTCTTACTGATTGAAAAGCACTCACGAGATCACTACGTCCATCGAATACACGACCATTGCTTAAATTAGCCAGTTCTTGCAAGTAATTATCATCAGCATCTCCAAATTGAATCGAAAAGATTGGAATATCGAGGTTTAATGTTTGATATTGGCTAGCTACTTCGTCTTTTAAATGTTCATCGTTTGCACGTCCATCAGATAAAATGACAATCATTGGGGTATGATCAGCTAAATCATCGGTATTATTTTTAATATGTTCAAGAGCTGAAAGAACCGCTGCATTCATTGAAGTCCCACCACCCGCTGAATAAGTGGTGATTTGCTGATACAATTCTTCTAATTCTTTGCTGGCTCCATTAGCGCTAATTGGCTTCCCGACATTACTTTCAAATTTAATCACATGGGTAATGTCACGACTAGTCCCTTGTAATAAGTTCTTGCTCGCTTTATCTGATTGCATGACATAACTTAAAGCCTCTTCTAATTGTTCTTCTCCCTCTCCTGCCATCGAGCCTGAGTAGTCTAGTAAATAATAGGTCAAAGCCGGTTTTTTAAAGGCTGTTTGATAAGCAATTAAGGCTTCTTCTAATACTTTCGCTTCAGGTAAACGGACCGTGTTTAATATCTTACTCGTATTTATCCCCCAGTCCGGATTAAAGACCTGGTTATTATTTTGGGTGACTGTATTATAAGCGGTACGACGGCCGGTTTCTTGAATTTTCTCTTGCGCCTCATCACTTAATAAATACTCTTGAAAAGCTAAAAAAGCTTTTTCTTTTTTCTCATTTTGATGATCAACATAAGCTAATGGTGCGTCACTCATTGCCACACCGTCCGTTGGGTAGACAACATATAAAGGTTCTTTGCCTTGTTCTACTAATTGTTTATTCGTTTGAATAATTAAGGTTTCATAATTAACCATCGCATCATAGTTTCCGTTTAAAAATAGCGTTACGAGCCAATTCGATGAACCGGATGAACGGCTGACGCCACTTAATAATTTAGTAATTTTATCAATGAGTTGTTGATTAGCCAAATCTTCAGATGTTAAATTTTCTTTGCCTGATAAGGCCGTTAAAAATGATAAATAAGCTGTTGCACCACTGTTAGATTGAGTCGCAGAAGTCATCGCAAAGGTTAATTTGTTCTGTTCAATCGCTGCTAATATTTCAGCAATTGAGACATCACCATCAGTAAAACCTAATTGTTCTGCGAGGGATTGACGAATTCCAAAGACCACGGGTGACATCGAAATTGACTCTGTATATTTTAAGAGATTATGAGTGTCTCCCATATTGAGCCACATCGAACTTGCAGTCCAAGCCGCATCATAATCAACTTCACCAGATTGTAGTAGTTGCATGGTCGTTAAGGAGCCTTGGTAAGCAATATTAATCGTTTGTCTATTTTTCTTAGCGTATTCCTCAATAATCGGTTCCAAAACTTCAATTTCAGAACCCGCTACAACATTTAATGTTTCCCCACCATACTGCGCTGAAAAGTCAAAATCAGTATTGCCACTGGTTTTATTATCATCGTCACAGGCAACGATCAGAACACATAACATCGCCAGTGCTAAGAATTTTAATAAACGTTTCATGGTTTTCCCTGCTTTCCTTATTTTTATGCTGGTGGCGTAACGTCTCGTCTTTCACCACGGTTATCTTGATAAATTGTTTCAGCAATGGCTGTTTTCAATTCATTCTCGACCGTAATTAATTCTTTTTCTGCTTCAGTACGAGCTGTTTTGGCATTTTCATGAATCGCCATCGTTTCACGAATCGTTTCGATTAATTGTTGATTAACATGTTTAACCGTATCAATATCGACAATCGAACGCTCTGCCTCTTCCGCAATTTCTACCGAATTTTGACGTAATTTATCAGCATTTTTTCTTAATAATTCATTGGCTGTATCCGACACTTGACGTTCTAATTCTAGGACGCGCTTTTGTTTCTCCATTCCTAAAGCAATAACAACTTGCGACTTCCATAAAGGAATCACATTATTAATCGCATCGGTCACTTTATCGACTAATAATTTGTCATTATTTTGAATTAATTTAATTTGTGGTGCGGTTTGGATGGCTAATGTTTTTGAGGTTTTTAAGTCAAAAATACGTTTTTCAAAACGATCAATCGACTCTTTAAAATCATTCACAACTTGTAAGGCCATTGAATCTTCTTTAGCTTCTGCTTCTTTCAATAATGCTGGTAATTGATTATCACGCATATCTTTAATAACTTCTTCACCCGCTACAATATACAATTGTAACTCTTCAAAATATTTTAAATTCTCATCATACAATTTATCATACATTGAAATGTCTTTTAACATCTCCATACGTGACGTTTCTAATTTGGCTTCAATTTTATCAATTTGTTTTTCCACAATATCATAACGTGCTAAGTATTTTTCGATGGACTTTTTGGCTTTATTAATAAAAGGGATTTTAGCTAAAAGACCTTTATTATCAAAATCCGCATCAAAATTTTCAACATTCACCACTAAATCGGTCATTAAATTACCGACCTCGCCTAAATCATGCGCTCGCACTTGACTTAAAATAGTTTCGCTAAAACCTGCTAAACTTTTTTGTGCATTCGCGCCAAACATTGAACTTAGTTGAGAGTCTCTTAGATTAATTTTCTCCTTAATGGAATCAACTTTTTTACGACTCGCTTCATCTAGAACTTCAAATTTTTCTTCTAAGTTTTCAGCAATTTCAGTATTAACTCTATCTACTTGTGCTTGACTCATTAATTCATCTAAAGATATTTTAGTCATGGCAATCTCCCTTTCTCTCTATATGTTATTGCTATACCTAATTTCATTGTATTATGTTCTACAATAAAAGTCTTTTTAAATTGTATCCCTTTACATAATCTTTACAATTACTTCACAATTCACTAATAAATCAAATCACTTGTCATTGCGATAATATCAACCCTTTTAGCTTTGTAATTGTTTTTTCTTTAACAGCAACAAAAAGAGAATTATCGTTTTGATATTGTATTAGATAGTGTTAGAAAATTTAAATCCTTTTTCAGTTCAATTGACGTTATGAGTTATTGAGAATGTCTATTTTTGGATCGATATTTAGACGACAACTATCATTCTAAAAACGATGAAAAACTTTCACTTTTGACATCATACTCGATTGTAGGATTTGGCAGAATATTCAATGTCTACTATTATCGCTAACAATGTATGAAGTTTAAGATAAAACATTAACATGAGTACATCATTTAACAATACGGTTCATTGTGACTTGATAATTTTGCCAATAAAAAAGAGACTAAGGAAAACGATGTACGTTTTCCTCAATCTCTCTAAATAAATCATCGAACCATTCACTTATAGTTCCATCGAAAGTTATTCATATTTTAACTGAAAATGATGATGCCATTTAAAAGTCAATGGTTTCATGCTTAAATTATTATTTATATTATTTTTAAGGGTAGAATGAAACGTGCACATGATCCATATGGTTAGCGGTAATACTACCACGGTCTTCCATCATTTGCCAAGACATATTCCAATCTCCATAAATTTGTTGTTTCCAAATGACATATGAAATCTTGCTCGATCCAATTTGACTAATCGCATATTGCGCAATTTGATCTCCTAATGCTGAACCAACTGGCACCATAAAGTCAACTGCTAATCCTTGACCGTGATCGCCAGCATCACCTGGACGGTATGTACTAAACGCTGTAATGCCAAAGGCATTCGCAACTTCATTTTTGAATTGGGCTACATGCGCTTGTAATCCATCATTTGTTGGATCATAGATTGGGGCTTCGGTTACTTCAGGCACCCATTCTACCGTCGTTTCTTCATAGATTGGGGCTTCAGTTTCTTCAGGTACCCATTCAACAGTTGTCTCTTCTATGATTGGCGCTTCAGTTTCTTCTACCATTTCGGCAGTTGTTTCTTCCACAACTGGTGCTTCAGTTTCCTCTACCATTTCGGCGGTTGTTTCTTCCACAACTGGTGCTTCAGTTTCTTCTACCATTTCGGCAGTTGTTTCTTCCACAACAGGTGCTTCAGTTTCCTCTACCATTTCAGCGGTTGTTTCAGTTACCCACTCTTCAACCGTAGTTACTTCAGTCGTTGTTTCAACTGGGGCCGCTGAAGGTTCTACTGCCGTCGTTTCGGCAGTTGTTTCTTCCACAACTTCTGTAGATTCAACTTCAGTTGTTTCAGGAACCCATTCTTCCACTGGATCGGTCACATAAACTGGCGCCGATTCCGGTTCAGCAACCTCTTCAGTTGCAGGTAATTCATACGTTTCATCGTTAACGACTAATTCATTTTCAGTCAAATTAATCTCTGCTTCATTCTCAGAATCAGCTGTCTCAATTAATACAGTTTCTGCATTATGATTGTCATCATACGTCGTTGTTAATACAGTACTAGGGAAAATTAAGTCTAAATCCGCAATCGCATTGATGCTTCCTAACACCTCTACATCGATGTCCAAAGCTTCAGCAATGACACCTAGAGTATCTCCATATTCGATAGTATATACTGTTTGATTATCTTCGTTAATTTTTAATGCTGCTTTAACTTGTTCAATGGTACGTGGTTGCCATTCTTCTGCCAACACATTATTAGTCATTGATGTTAATGGCGTTGTCATTAAAACAAAAGTTGTCGCAAGTAAAATTCTCTTTTGTAATTTCATTTCTTCTCACCTTTTTTCTTATCTCGCTAGACTGTATTCTAACATAACGCCAAAAAGAAAAAAGACCTTTCGAGCTTATTTAAATAAACTGTTCTCACATTGACACTTAATTGTAATAGTATGTCAATTAAGTAAACTTAAATGAAAACCCGTCTCATGTTTTTCTTATTAAGGTGTACAATCATCAACACATGTCTTCAATCCAGCAATCTCAAAATGATTCACTCAATAAAATTCACAATCAACTAGCTCACTAGTATGTCCATATCAGCAGAATGTGTTGCATGACATTAAATTGTAATTGCGCGCATTAAAAAACCGACTTTTGCTGAAATTATTCAAAGCAAAAATCGGTTGACGATCCGTTATTAATTTAATTCTAAATTGGATTTTAGCGCTTCTTGAACGGTTGATAATGACCCTTCGTCAATCATTTCATAATAGACACCATCAATCATATCGCCTGTTCCTTGTAATGTCACTTCTTCGATATTTTTCGCAATTTTATTCGCATTTAAAGCCAATGTTTGGATATCCTTAAATTGGATATTCGTTTCGACATATTCTTCCATTACAGCCATTAATTCTGGTAAGCTAGCGAAAGAATTAATATTAACCACCTTATCAGCTACTGCTTCAATTACTTGACGCGAACGTTGTTGACGACCGTAGTCACCTTCTTCAGTATAACGATTACGAACATATTGTAAAACTGTCGCACCATCCATATATTGTGAAACACCCTGTTCAAAGTAAGTCCCCTCTTGATTAAATGTTTCAGTTGGAACAATGGTAACACCGCCTAAAGCGTTGACGATTTGAACAAAGCTTCCCATATCAACTTTTACATAATAGTCAATTGGAATATCTAAAAAGTTTTGTACTGAGTTAATTGACATTGGGATGCCACCAAAAGCATAAGCATGGTTAATTTTATCTTGAGTGCCATAACCCACGATTTCAGTATAAGTATCACGAGGAATACTGGTCATTACGGTTTTATTGGTATTAGGATTAATGGTTGCGACCATCATAATATCTGAACGTCCTACTTCGGTACGACCAAAATCTCCCGTATCAATCCCTAAAAATAAAATGCTAATGGGATCTTCACCGACTTCAACTTCTTCTGTCGTTTCACATTTTTTAACAACATCTTTAACCACTGATTCCACAGCTTGTTTATTATATACCTTTTCAAATGATTTATTAAAACGATAATAGGAATAACCTAAAAAACCACCTACGACGAGTAAAGCCAGTAAAAATATTAAACCAATGGCTTTTAAAATTGGATTACCTTTTCTTCTTTTACGATGCATCGATCTACGTGACATCTTATTTGACATTTTTATTTCACCTTCAAATTTTCAATTTATGTTTCATTTTAGCTATTTTTTGCTAGAATTACAAGCTTTTCTTTAATATATATTCTATCCCACTAGACACTTTAAGTAAATATCTAATCCCTAAGTTCTGCTTTATCACGATGAGTTCAGTCTTTAAGTTTATTAAAGGTTTATCAAAGCATTTACTTTAATCCTTAAATACTTTTCTTACTACATTCAATGCTTCATTAATGACCATATGCATATCATAATACTGATACATGCCCAATCGCCCACCAAAGATGACTTTGGTCTGTGCTTGCGCCAGACGACGGTATTGTTTAAAGAGTTGCGTATTCTTTTCATCATTGACAGGATAATACGGTTCATCACCCAATTGCCATTCTTTAGGATATTCTCTGGTAATGACCGTCTTTTCTTGCTGACCAAATTCAAAATGCTTATGTTCGATAATGCGTGTATA
>NZ_KV805763.1:13014-13421 GCF_001811625.1 Globicatella sp. HMSC072A10
AAATGCTTATGTTCGATAATGCGTGTATAAGGGGTTTCACGATCCGTATAGTTAACGACCGCATTGCCTTGATAATTATCGGTATCTAATACTTCATGTTCAAACTGTAAAGAGCGATATTCTAAGACATCATACTGATAATCAAAGTATTGATCAATCATACCGGTGTAGACTACTTTTGTAGCTTCCGCTTCTAACGTTTCTTTATCATTGAAAAAGTCCGTATTTAAATGCACTTCAATATTCGGATGGTCTAACATTTTCTCTACAATTTGAGTATAACCACCTATCGGAATCCCCTGATAAATATCATTAAAATAATTATTGTCATAAGTATAACGAACCGGTAGACGCTTGATGATGAAAGAAGGTAACTCTTTCGCATCGCGGCCCCACTGTTTT
Source organism: Globicatella sp. HMSC072A10 (assembly GCF_001811625.1). Lineage (NCBI taxonomy): Bacteria > Bacillati > Bacillota > Bacilli > Lactobacillales > Aerococcaceae > Globicatella > Globicatella sp. HMSC072A10. Next base: position 13,417 of record NZ_KV805763.1, read on the forward strand.
TCCGT
>NZ_KV805763.1:13521-15267 GCF_001811625.1 Globicatella sp. HMSC072A10
CTTGCCTATTAAAGAAATCGCTTGTGTTTCTAGATTAGCCGGCTGTTTGCCATGTTCTTGTTGGAATTCTGCAATTTGACGTTCAATCTCTGCTTTTGCTTCATTAGGGGTTATCACACCCCATAATTTATTGAAAGTATTCATATTAAAAGGTAGATTATAAATCTCACCTTTATAATTAGCTATTGGCGAGTTCACATAATGGTTAAATTCAGCAAATTGATTGACATAATTCCAAACTTCTTTGTTGTTAGTGTGAAAAATATGCGCCCCATACTTATGCACTTGAATCCCTGCTATTGCTTCCGTATAGATATTGCCTGCAATATGGTTTCTTTTTTCAATTACCTTACTTTCTTGCCACGTTTAGCAGCTTCATAAGCAAAGACCGAGCCGAACAAACCCGCTCCAACGACTAAATAATCAAACAAATTAAGGTGCCTCCTTAGTGCTTCAAGGTTATTTTTATCCCTATCTATGCTATCATAATTCTTCACAACATAAAAAGGCCTTAAGTCAGATATACTAAATAATATCAGAAAAATAGTGGGAACCGTCATTAAGGTCTTTGATATACTACCTTTACGAATTCCCACTAATTATTTTTTATTTCAGACGATAATTTTCATTTAAACGATACCAATATAATGGTCGAGAAGATGAACCTGTTCTGTCTGCTATTTGAGTACGTACAATACCGTCATAGAAATACTTATTATTATAAGTTGAGTGATAAATCTCTTTGTTATTAATTGCGACACCGGTATGTCCTGCAGCACCTGAAGAATTATATTTATAACCTGAAATAAAGATGTCTCCTGCACGCACTTGACTTTCCGGTATTGGTAATAATAACCCACCTTCCATTGCAAACATTGAATCCGTATTACCAATCCAAGTGTTACGATTTAAATAACCTGCATTAATTAAAGCATAATAAACTGCTGATGAACAGTCATAACTATTTGGACCATTACGGTCAGTCATTGAATAGAATGTTTTATTTTCTCTCGCTTTAAACCAATCTAATACTTTTTGAACGCCTTCTGATGTAACTTTCTCAGATGCTTCATTGATTACTAAGTAATTTTTCGTTGCACGACCTAATTTAGCTGGATTACCAGCTTCTGGATCAGATACAGCAATTTCTTGGTCGGCTAATAAATAATTACTTGTTAATAATGGATTCCATTGTTTTAATTGCGCTACCGTCACACCATAACGACTAGCAACCGTAGTAAGAGGCATTCTATAACCTGTTCGATTCCAGTAAGTCTTAATTAGTGTTCCATCATAATCAGCATCTACTTCAACAATACGGTCTCCAGGTTTCTTTTGTGCTTCAGCCACTAAGCGTAATTTCTCATTTTCAGCAGCGATTTTTGCTTCTAACTCTGCTCGGGTTAAAGTAGTACTGCTAGTTGTTTTGTTTGGATCAGATACATGAAGATTTTGTCCTGTACGAATCATCGTACTTGAAAGTTTGTTCCAAATCATAATTTGATTAACAGTAACATTGTTAGCTCTAGCAATCTCGTATAAAGTATCGCCGTATGAGACAGTATGTTTTTTCTGTTCGAAAGCTGGAACAGTCACTAATTCATCTTTCTTATCGCTTTCAACTGGTTTCGTTGGTTCAGTTGGTTTTTCCTCCGGTTTATTTTCCGGCTTAGTTGGTGTAGTCGGTTTCTCTTCCGGTTTAGTCGTTTGTACTGGTTGCGTTGTCGTCACTTTATTGACAATAAT
>NZ_KV805763.1:15367-15704 GCF_001811625.1 Globicatella sp. HMSC072A10
GGTTTTTCCTCCGGTTTATTTTCCGGCTTAGTAGGTGTCGTCGGCTTGTCTTCAACTGGCTTCGTTGGCGTAGTTGGTTTCTCTTCAGGCTTTGTCGTTTCTACCGGTTGCGTTGTCGTCACTTTATTGACAATAATCTTTTGATTTGGATAGATTAAGTGACCTGAAATATTATTCCATTGACGCAATTGATCAACACTCACACCATGTTGGGCAGCGATTCGATTTAAAGTGTCGCCTCTCTTTATGGTGTAATTCGTTGTCTTAATCACTGGTTTGGTTTCAACCGGTTTAGTCGGCTTTTCTTCAACTGGTTTCGTTGGTTCAGTTGGTTTTT
>NZ_KV805763.1:15804-20775 GCF_001811625.1 Globicatella sp. HMSC072A10
ATTAAGTGACCTGAAATATTATTCCATTGACGTAATTGATTAACACTCACACCATGTTGGGCAGCGATTCTATTTAAGGTATCGCCTCGTTTAATAGTGTAATTCGTTGTCTTTGGTTTCAACCGGTTTAGTTGTTTCCGCCGGCTTGTCTTCAACTGGTTTCGTTGGTGTAGTTGGTTTCTCTTCCGGTTTAGTCGGTTCTACCGGTTGCGTTGTCGTCACTTTATTGACAATAATCTTTTGATTTGGATAGATGAGGTGACCCGAAATATTATTCCATTGACGTAATTGTTCAACGCTCACGCCTTGTTGTGCAGCGATTCGATTTAAGGTATCGCCTCTTTTAATCGTGTAATTCGTTGTCTTCGTTACTGTTTTGGTTTCTACCGGTTTAGTCGTTTCTGCCGGTTTTTCCTCAACTGGCTTTGTTGGAGCAGTCGGCTTTTCAACGGGTTGTGTCGTTTGTGTTGTAGGTTTAGAAACGATTAATTTTTGATTGACTCTAATTATATTACTCGTTAATTTATTCCAGTTCAATAAATCCGCAACACTTACCTTATGTTGATTTGCTATCTTCCATAAGGTATCGCCTGAAACTATTTGATATGTTTTTACTGTTGGCGAAACGGGCGATACAGTCGGTGTGTTAAATTTACGAATAACACTTTCTTCTGTTTTTTCTACTTGCGCATGTTCTGCTTTAACAGATTCATTCGTTGTTGCTTCTGTTACAACTTCCTCTGTTTCAGCAGCTAATGTTTCATCACCGGTCACTTCTACTGAAACTTCTGTCGACTCAACTTGCTCAGAATTCGCTTCAGTCGATTTTGATTCTTGAACGACTTCACTCTCTTCAACTGTCAACACAGCTTCAGCAGTTGTATCAGTGTCTTCAATGACTTCAGCTTCATTTTCTACAGTCTCCCCAACTACTTCAGCATTAGCCTCTTCACTTACCGTCTCAACAACGACTTCATCGTTATTCACCGCTTCCTCAGCTTGGACATGAGTACTTAAAGTCATCGTCGCCAAAACAGATGCTGAAACTGCAATCCATTTCCCTTTACTTTTCTTCAAAATTTTATTTCCCATTTTATTATTCGTCCCCCATAATAATCACTAGCAACAAAACAATATATACCATAATTGTAGCATATTCTAAATATTTAGGGTTGTTTACCATATTACAATTCCCTAACAAAATGAAAAGGGTTGTAAAAAAAGGACTTAGCAACCTTCTCGCCTAAGTCCTTTGGGATTATAAATTAATTTTTAAATAAATATTGTTTCAACGATCCGCATTTTGTTGTTGCATCGTTGACTCCTAATTGATACATCGCTGTTAATGCTTGAGCATTTTTCTCTAACCGACCAATATGCATCTTTTTAGAAGGTTGGATCACAAAAGCCTTGCCTTCCTCTTCTAATTTATTTACTAAATCTAAACTCTGATTATACTTCATTGCACGTTGTTTCCAAGTATCCACAAAATTGGGGTACCGGCGATAAATCATTTCATATAATCGTGATGAAGTTGTTTCTTTACGATAGCCCTTTGGTTGCGTTAAAACCACAATCACTTTGTCATATCCCATCGACAAAATCTTCTTAATTGGAATGGAATCAGCAATTCCCCCATCTAAATAAGGCATACCATTAAGGTCAACGATTTGCGAGACTAATGGCATGGCAGATGAGGCACGTAGCACTTCCATTTGGTTTAAAGGATGCGTTATTTTAATATACTCCGCTTTACCAGAATAGAGATTCGTCACTGTTGCATAAAAATCAATGCCGGATTGATAGAACGCTTTTTGATCAAAGGGATCCAAACGAAAAGGCACTTCGTAATACGCAAAATCTTTATTCACAATGTTGCCAGTCTTTAATAAATTAGAGAGGCCCATATATTGAGGGTGATTTAAATATTTTAAATTATAACGAAGAGTGCGTCCAATCTGATGAGATGGATAATTAACTCCAAACAAGGCGCCGGCCGAAACAGCTACTATACCATTGACTTTTATATTTTGGCGCATCATCACATCTAAGACTCCAGCCGTATAGATGCCTCGCATCGCACCACCTTCTAATAATAATCCGACTTTCAATAAATTCTCCCCTCAACCTTTTGCTTATACGTTATTATCTTTATCCATACAATATTGTTTCCATCTTAATTCGTCATTTACTGACACTTACTTAATGTGAAAACGGCATTTAACAGGCACAATACGTTTACTGGCAATAATTTACACTTTTCTTTGAATTACAGTTCCAATATTGCAATCCGCTTAAATTTCATTATATTCTACTGACAATGCTTTTTGTACAGCAGGTCTAGCAGCTATTCTATCAGTCCACTCTTTAATATTCTGATAACCTTCCATCTCTAAAAATTCATATGAACCATCATATAATTTATCCTGCGCTAAGCGTCCATACCATGACCAGATAATCATATCGGCAATGGTATATTCGTCACCGACCATATAATCTCGTTGTGCTAAGTGTTGATCTAAGACATCCAATTGACGTTTAGTCTCCATCGTATAACGATTGATTGGATATTCTTGTGCAGTTGGTGCATAGTTATAAAAATGGCCAAAACCGCCACCTACAAATGGCGCGGCTCCCATTTGCCAAAATACCCAATTCAAACACTCGGTTTTTTCTGCACGATTTTCAGGTAAGAAATGTCCAAATTTTTCAGCTAAGTATAATAAAATCGAACCAGATTCAAAAACACGAAGCGGTGTTGGTTCAGAATAATCTAACATGGCAGGAATTTTAGAATTAGGATTAATCTTGACAAAATCACTACCAAATTGGTCGCCTTTTCCAATATCAATTTTGAACAAGTCATAATTCGCTTCCTCAATACCTAAGGCTTTTAATTCCTCTAGCATAATCGCGACTTTAATTCCATTGGGTGTCCCTAGTGAATAAACTTGTAAGGGAGCATCCCCTTTAGGCAGTGTTTGTTCAAAACGAGCGCCCGCTGTGGGACGATTTCCTGAACGGTTGTCGTTTTCATCTTCCCATTGCCATACAGTCGGTTTAATATAGTCAGTCATCTTGTTACCTCCATTATTCATTGTTATCTACAGTATAAGTCTTTTAACTTTTCACAACAAATAGAACGCATTCAATCTTTGTATCATTACCCCAAAATAAACAACAAACTGCCACATAATAAGCCAATTAAAATACCAACGATTACATCTTTAGGATAGTGAACCCCTACCGCCACCCGACAAAACGCTAATATAAGACTTAATATTAAACAAATCAACCCCAATATTGGTTGCCATTTTAAAATACACATGCTGATCATCGTGGCTGAAAATACATGGCGGCTGGGAAATGATTCACCGACCTTTTCTCGCTTTATTAAACGTTGAATAGGCCACTCCTCATACGGTCTAGGGGCATTGATTACTTTTCTAAATATGGACAACAAGACAAAACTAATCCCCGGCACAATCACCATCAGTCCCCACTCACTGATAGGTAAATCAATTAAATAAAAATACAATAATAAACCAGGGTAAAGAATGTACATAAAGGTCGTAATAGATTGATTTAAAAATATAACCACTAGTTTTAATAGTGGATGCCTGTTAAAAAAACTGGCTATCCGTTGATAAAATGTTAAATAATTATTCATGATGCGCTCCTTATTAAGATTACTTGCTTCTATTATAACTAATTCTAAACAAGATACGAATAATTTCTAATTCGGAATTGGCAAAATCACTCATCGTTTCCTTATTTAAAACAAATAGTAACGACTGTTAAATTAGTAGATGCTACGATTGATTATTATAATCTCAGTCTTCTTTTGATACTTACAATAAAAAAGAATGGACAAGATGTAGAAAATTAATTATTTCCCTACTTCTTGTCCACTATCATTAAGACACAGCTTGATGTCATTGAACCAATGTTCTGACAATTAATATTCAAGCAGTTAGCTAATATTATCTAGTTTAGTTAAATTACCATCATTTTGCAGTTTATCATTATTTTGCTATTCTACGAAATGCGCCAATTCTTGGCATTTTAATATCATAATTGAGTCCCATGATTAGGTTGGTCGCCCAAATTCCAAAAAAGAATACTAAGATGGGGCCCACACATGTTGTAATAATTAAAACAGCAGTAGAGTCTATCATATTACCCAGACTTCGTTCAAATTTGGCCATTAGATCGGTCGCTGCGGTAGTCATTTGTTCAAATAGATTTTTATCTTGAGTGGCTTCTTTATTTACCGACTCGGCTTGTTCAAATGTTTGTTCAATTGATGATTGATAATTTTCTTCTATTTTATTTGAAATCCCCACACTAGCTGGGATTATAGTAAAAATCATAATCCCCATTAAGAAAACGCGCATACCCAAGCGTTTCAAACGGTCGCTTTTTATCGCTAAATTGAGTAGCAATGCACCACAAGCTAAAGGGATTAACCATTGCAATGCCACTAAAGGTGTCACCGATAAGAAATATTTTTGCAGCCAAATACCCGCAAATACAATTAATAAATAATCGGCAATATCGGCAATGTTTTGTGCGACCGGTCCACCAACATCACCCGGGATTAATGTAATCGCAGTAGAGGTCGTGCCAGCTAAAGCAGTCAAAGCTACTACTGTTTCTTTCTTTTCATCTAAGGTCTCAATCGTCTGTGTATTAATATTCGTTACCCATTCGGTATCAGCTGAAAAATAACTGGTAGTACCAATGGCGATGAATAAAATAGCTAATAATAAATTTTTAACATTAAAGATTGATTGATTCATTTTCTCACCTCGTAAATTAGATAATAAGGAGTGGCAAGAAGCAGGAAATCAGTTGATTTTTCACTTCATGTGTCCTCTCGTACCATCGGGAGTAAACCGATGTAAAAATTCGATTGCTTTCCGCTTCATCTGTCCACTTATAAGTGCTAACATAAAAATGTACAGTTGT
>NZ_KV805764.1:0-6856 GCF_001811625.1 Globicatella sp. HMSC072A10
CTGTGATACGTACCTGGTTATTCGGCGTTTACAAAGCAACTGTGACCACGCTCTTTCTATTTTAAAAATAGATAAAGAAAGAAGACTGAGTAGAAATTCAAACTTTCTACCCAGTCTCTTTGATAATCATTTCATCTATCTATCATTAATATTATTTTGTCTTTCTAAAAAAGTAATAACCACATCCCACTAGTGCTAAACCAGTGATAATGTTTAAGTATTTATTTCCCCATAATGGGCTCACCGCTACTAGGAAAAAACCTAAAGCCATGAGAAAAGTAGCGCCATTTTTTTCCATCTTATTACTCAGCTTTTACTTTGTTAGCAGAAATAACAAATGGTAACCAAATTAAGAATGATACTAGTAAGTTAAACAATGAAACCAAACCAGCCATGACACTACCACCAGTTGCTAAGTAAGCAAAGAGTCCTGGAGGTGTAATCCAAGGAACAGCTAAGAACACTGGAGGAATTAAACCAGCTGCAGTTGCCAAGTAACCAATCGTTGCACAAATAGGTGGAACAATTAACCATGGAATCACAAATTGAGGATTTAATACAATTGGCATCCCAAAGATAACTGGTTCGTTAATATTGAAAACTCCCATTGGTGCTGCTAATTTTGCTATTGTTTTATGGTCTTCACGTTTTGATAATAAGAAGATAGCAATAATTAATCCTAAAGTAACACCAGAACCACCCATTTGAGCATAAGCATCAAATGAACCACGTGTCCATGTCCAAGGTAATTGAGCAATGTCTTTAGTCGCTTCATAAACAGCAGTATTTTCATTTAAGGCAACGCCATAAATACCATCCATTACCGGAGCCAATACATTGTGCCCGTGTAAACCAAAGAACCAGAATAATTGAACTAAGAAAGTTAATAAGATAACTGATCCAATCCCTTGTGATAAGCCCATTAATGGCATTTGAATGTACGTGGACACTAAATCATTAATTGCTTGTCCCGTTAAGGCAAAAGCTAAAAAGGCAACAATTGCCGAAGTATAAATCGCTGCCGTACCTGGTATAATCGCTGCAAAAGCTTTATTAACTGCAGGTGGCACTGTATCAGGCAATTTAATGGTAAAGTTCTTATGAGTTAAGGTCGCATATACCCAAGTGGCTAAAAATCCAATAATTAATGCTGTAAACAAACCTGTTGCGCCGGCATATTTTAATGCGATCGCACCCCACTCACTCGTTTCTAATGTAGAAACACCATCGGCTGACATGACATTTAATCCTAAATTTGTTAAGCCATCAACTAATGAAGCATCGGCCCCTTCTAAGGGTGTCATGATATTTAACGATTGTGGCATTGTTGAAATAAAAGATGCAAAAGAAATTAATCCCCCTGCTAATGGGTTAACTTTATACATCACAGATAAGTTATAACCAAAGGCAAAGGCAAAGAATAATGCCATAATCCCGATGGTACCGAAGTATACATATCCGTTAATATCGATAATAGGCTGCATTGCTGCAGCAAAACCGGTCCAACCTAAATTGGTTGGAATATCACGTAAGAAGACATTTAGTAAAACCGCAACTGACCCAGCCATTGTGATAGGCATCATCGCAATAAATGAGTCACGAATCGCCACTAAATGACGTTGTGAACCGATTTTTCCAGAAATTTCCATAAATTTATCTGAAAAATTTGACATAATATTTACAACTCCTAAATTCTTTAAATTTGATAGATAGAATAAAATAGTTATTTCGTTTGATGAGTATGAATTAGTTCTTGGTACCAATAGTAGCTATCTTTTTTCAAACGCTCTAACGTTCCTTCTTCAACTTCATGTTTATCAACATATACAAAGCCGTATCGCTTTTGATAGCCATTTAACCACGATAATAAATCAGTAAATGACCAAGTACAATAACCTAATAATTCGGTCCCATTTGCCACAGCTTCATTTAAAGCAGCAACGTGACTTTGTAAGTAATCGATACGGTATTGATCATGTACTTTACCATCTTCAGTTAATTGATCATACTCTCCTAAACCGTTTTCGGTAATCAGCACTGGAATATCATAACGACTCGTAATACGTTGTAAGCCAACTTGTATACCTTTTGGATCAATTTCCCAATCCCAATTTGTCCGTTCGACAAACTCATTGACAATCCGTTTATAATGTCCAGGGATTCCTGATTCACCAGATGAACCTTTCTTACCGGTAGTATTCATTTTTCCAGTTCCTACACCGTCAATAGGGTTATAAGCAATCGTATTAGTTTGATAATAATTAATACCTAAGAAGTCAGGTTTAGCAGATGCTAATAGTTCCATATCTCCTGATTGAATATCTAAAATAATTCCTTGTTCTTCTAAATAACGAAGGGCTGATTTTGGATAACGTCCCCATAGATAAATATCCATCCAAAAATAGGCATTTAAATTCTCAGCTTTTTCAGCAGCCAACACATTAATTGGATCACTATCTTTGGCATAATTAGGTGAATAAGCAAAACTTGGTCCGATTTTTCCATCTGGAACCATTTCGTGGAAAGTATTAATCACTTTTGCATTCGCTAAATTAGCAATATGGTTAACATTGTACATCCGTTGAGTATCTTTAACACCTGGTGGGTGTATTGCTAATTGGTAGCCTAAACTAACAAATACATTTTGCTCATTTAAACTAATCCAATATTTAACGCGGTCTCCAAAACGTTCGAATAAAACTGAGGCGTACTCATTAAAGTCATCAATAATTTGACGATTTTCCCACCCTCCATATTCATCCATTAAACATTGTGGTAAATCCCAGTGATATAAGGTCACTAACGGTTCAATATCATTTTTAATTAGTTCATCGATTAAATCAGAATAGAATTTAATCCCTGCTTCATTTACTTCTCCACGTCCATTGGGTAATATGCGAGTCCAAGCAATTGAAAATCGATAGGCTTTTAAGCCCATTTCAGCCATTAATGCAACGTCTTCTTTATAGCGATGATAATGATCAACTGCAATATCTCCCGTTGTACCTTTAAAGGTGGTCCCAGGAATACGGACGTATTCATCCCAAACAGATGGTGATTTTCCATCTTCATTCCATGCGCCCTCAATTTGATAAGCAGCTGAAGCAGACCCCCACAGGAAATCGGATTTTAAATTTGACACTATTTCTTTCAATTCTTCGCCTACTTTCTTGTATTAATTTGTTGACTAGTTGTTTTAGCAAAAGATTCTAGACCGGTTAATTGTGCTTCAATTTTCTTTTTCACACTAGAAGCAAAAATTTTATCCATAATCCATGCATTAGCTTTATGGAAAAAACCTGCGGGCTCATATACTTGAATATAAGTTACTTCTGTTTGTTTATCTGTAATGGCTCTTAATTGATATTGAACTTCTTGTTTACCTTGATTAGATCCGTAAACAACGCAGTAACGTGTTGGACGCTCAAACTCCTTAACTGTCAATCGAATACTATTTTGATTATGACGACCAAATTTTTTTATATAAGTTAAACCTTCGACAATTTCGCTATCTGCTAATTCAATATCAGTATTAGCATAGTAATCTTGTTTAAATGACAGTGTAATGGCATCAAAAACATCCTCAATTGGGACATTTAATACTTTGGCTACTTCCACCTTACTCATCCTCTGTTAATCGATCAATTTTTTCATGTAACTCAATAATCTCTTTTGCTACGTCAATAAATGTTAAAGCTGTCATTAAATGATCTTGCCCATGAATCAATAATAAAGATAGTTCCACACTATCGCCTGATGCTTCTTGTGTTAATAAAGCTGTTTGTGATTTATGTGCAGTGTTCAAAGTAGTATTTGCTTCAACAATTAATGTCTTGGCTTCTTCAAATTTACCTGCTTTTGCTGCACGAATAGCTTCGACTGCTTTTCCTTTTGCGTCTCCTCCATGCATAATCAGTCCCATGACTTGTTCTAAATTTTTTGGTTCTGCCATCTTTATTCTCCAATCATTTCCATTGCATAATTAAAAACATTAGTACCATTCATTGTGCCGTAATCCATCATATTAATATCACTTACTTTAATATTAGGTTCAAATTTTTCTTTGTATTCTTTTAGCATGAATTTCACTTGGGGTCCTACTAATAGCACATCAATATCTTTAGCTGCTACTTCGCTATCAACTTCAGAAACAGGTACTGCCCAAATTGTTGCTTCAATTCCTTTTTCTTGAGCTGCTTTTTCCATTTTTGTCACTAACATACTTGTAGACATTCCTGCATTACAAACTAACATAATATTTTTCATTTTTTATTCCTCCAATTATTTTTGTAATAAACTAATAAAAATATTCATCAATTGTTTAAAATCTGGTTGTTGTAACAATATGGCTTGTGCCATTTCATTATTAACAAAATCAACTAAACAAGGTGAAATATACTTCATTTTTTCATTGCTACCTTTTGATGGCGATAGCAAAAAGATAAAACGTACAGACGGATGTTCTTCACTCCAATATAATGGTTCTTTACAAATGCCCACCACGACTTGTTCGGTTAAACTCATTGGAACGGTTGGATGTGGAAAGGCTAAATGTTCACCATAGACCACCGGACTATAGGTTTCACGTAAACTTAATTGATGCATCATCTGATCTTTAAAATCAGGATTTTCAGCCTCATTAAGTAATAAAATCATTTGTTCTAAAGCGGTATTTTTATCGATAGCTTTATCAAAATAAACAAATTTTTCCTTACAAAAAATTTCTTTTGCGATTTGCTCTGCTTTAATTTTTTCTAAAGCTTCTTTTTGATGCGTTTCATTTTGTCGAGATGAGCTAGTGCGAATATATTGTCTAATTTCACGTACTTCATCTGAAGTTAGGAAGACACTCACATGTACAACCGGTGTTAAAAACAGTAAATTCGATAAATTAATTGAAGAAATGATTAAATCAATCCCTTTCAATCGTTCCTCATTAACTTCATAATAGCCAACAACATCACCAATTTTTATACTTCCACCAAACTCATTTTCTAGTCGGTTTTTCAGCATCATCGCACTTCCAGTTCCAGTTGCGCATACAACCAGCACTTGCAGTTTATTACGATTTACATCACGCTCAATCGAAGCTAATACATGAATTGCAATATACGCCCACTCGTCATCTAATAATTCTTGTCCTTCTAATAACGGCATCTTAGAAAAATGATGTTTAGTAATAGCCAATATTTCTGGAAACTTTGTTTTAATCTCTTCAACCAAAGGATTTGATAATTGAATTTTATTCTTTAATCGAATGATCAGCGGATGAAAATGTGCTGTTAAGGCATTGATTAAAGCCATATCCGTCGCTAAATTCATTTCAATTTCCTGTGAGACACCTTCCAAAACATTCAAAATTTGAGTTTTTAAGCTATTGGGTTCATCTTTGCTTTTATCGATCTCTTGTGTTAATTGAGTTCGCTTAACTTTTAAATGTAAAGCAATATAGTTCGCTTCCTCAATTGGAAACTTGACATTAAAAGCATTCTCTAAGCGATATAAAATTCTTAACGCTACTTGGTATTCTTTGGAGTTTTGAATATCTGGGGCCACTTTAAATTCTTTAATTGAATATCCTGTACGGATACGCTTAATCATTAAGGCAATATGTAACACCAGATTATGTACAACATAGTCAGAGAGTTTTAATAAAGCATCTCGACATTCATCGATTACTACGATGGTAATTTCTGCAAAATTAATTTCTGATAACAATGTGCCACCAACAAAAGCAAACATAGAATCATCAAAAGTATCAATAAAGAAATAATCCATCATAAAATGACGAATATCTGACTCGATTCCTTCAATCCGAATGCCATTTTTATCATTTAATAATTGCAAACCATAGCCTTGTACTTGTTGACGAATATCGTTCAATACATTGGTTAAAGTTGTTTTACTAATATAGAGTTCATCAGCTAAATCATCAAACAACAATGGAGCATCATTAAAAAATAATTTGTTTAACACATAATGTTGACGATCTGTTGACTCTTCTACTTGGGTAATATCCGTCATTGATTTTTTTGAAGTTAATGTTTCTTGCCAAAAAATTTCAAATTCTAAGGCATGAGTGATTTCTAATAGATAACCATTACCCGGCTTAGAGATTAAACGGGCACCATGAGTTGCAATTGTTTGCGCTAATTGCTGTAAATATTTACGAGCAGTTCGATCGCTAGTTTCAATTTCTTTTGCAAGTTCAGCACTAGACAAATAGTGTGTTCTATTTTTTAATAAACATTCCAATAAACACACTTCTTTTTTTGAAAGCATACATACCTCCTCCCAATTCGAAACCCTTTACAACTACATCTTACCAAATCATTAAGGAAATATAAAACCGGTTATTTCCTCATCGTTAAGGAAGCTTTGCTTAGTTAATTATAATAATAAAATTAATGCTCTTACATTGAAATACAAAGTGGAAGATTATTTATTTGCAAATCATGTATGGGAGTTGTCCAGAAGTAGAAAATCGAATGATTTTCGCTTCGTCGGCCTACCCCCGCAAAGTTGGGAGTTGCCAGAAGTAGAAAATCGAATAATTTTCGCTTCGTAGGCCTACCCCCGCACAGTTGGGAGTTGGCCAGAAGTTGAAAATTGAATAATTTTCGCTTCGTTGGCCTACCCCCGCACAGTTGAGTAGGTCTCAAACAAGTCTTTAAGACGCAGGTTGAGACCACTCAACCACTGCGCTTTTATTTTAATAACAATAACTTGATTGAGTTTACCAAATTTATCTTTAACCTCATTAAGACGCAGGTTGAGACCACTCAACCACTGCGTGCAGGTTGAGACTACTCAACCACTGCGCATTTATTTTAATAACAATAACTTGATTGAGTTT